>NZ_JAWLBP010000065.1:0-6871 GCF_041687595.1 Guyparkeria sp.
GACGCCGAGGGGCGCTATTACAACGCCCTGATCGCGGTACCAGAGTCCATGGGCGAATACCGAAAGCGTCACCTGGTGCCGTTCGGCGAGTACTTCCCACTGCGCGGCCTGATCGAGAAGATGTCGTGGCTGTTCGAAGTGCCGATGTCCGATCTCAGCCCGGGACGCCCGGACCAGGCCCCGTTGCGCATCGGGGAGGTCGAACTGGGCGCGTCGATCTGCTTCGAGGCGGATTTTTCCCGCGACATTCGGGCCTCCCTGCCGGGTGCCGACATCCTGGTGACGGTCTCGAACGACTCGTGGTTCGGTGACAGTTTCTCGCCCCATCAGCACCTGCAGATGGCGCGTGCTAGGGCGATCGAGTTCCGGCGTCCCATGATCCGAGCGACCAACACCGGGATCTCGGCGATCATCGACGAGCGTGGTGGGGTAGTGCAGGCGTTGCCGACAGGCGAACGCGGCGTGCTGGTCGAGACGATCCAGCCCCGGGAAGGTTCCACGCCGTTGGCCAGGTACGGTGCGTGGCCGGTGTTCGGCCTGATGGGCGTGCTCTTACTGCTGTCCGGCACGGGATACCTGCGTCGCATCCGACGCTCGCCCTGAAGGCAGACGGCGTTTCTCCCGACAAACGAAAAACCCCCATCCATTGGACGGGGGTTTTTCGTATCCGGTTGTCCGGATTTGTGCTGGTGGCTATGGGTGGATTCGAACCACCGACTCCGGCATTATGAGTGCCGTGCTCTAACCAGCTGAGCTACATAGCCAAGCGAGGCGCGCATTATCGGGAACCTGTGTGGTCCTGTCAACCCCGCTTGCGCGCCTTTTGCGGGTTTTCTAGACGTTGAAGCGGAAGTGCACGATGTCGCCTTCCTTCATGATGTAGTCCTTGCCCTCCAGACGCCATTTCCCGGCCTCCTTGGCACCCTGTTCGCCCCCACAGGCGACGAAGTCCTCGTAGGCGACCACCTCGGCGCGGATGAAGCCTTTCTCGAAGTCCGTATGGATCACGCCGGCTGCCTGCGGCGCCGTCATTCCGCGCTTGATCGTCCAGGCGCGCACTTCCTTCACACCGGCGGTGAAGTAGGTCTGCAGGCCGAGCAGTTCGTAGCCCGCGCGGATAACCCGATCGAGGCCCGGCTCCTCGAGCCCCATCTCCTCGAGGAACATCGCCTTGTCCTCGCCCTCGAGATCGATCAGCTCGGCCTCGGTGGTGGCACATACCGGCACGACCATGGCGTCTTCCTGTTCGCCGATCGCGCGGACCTGATCGAGCATCGGGTTGTTCTCGAAGCCGTTCTCGTCGACGTTGGCGATGAACATCAGCGGCTTGGCCGTCAGCAGGTGCAGGTCGTGGAGGAGGGCGGCCTTCTCCGGTTCGAGTTTCATGCTGCGCACGGAGTGGCCCGTGTCCAGCACCTCGGCGACCTCCTTGACCAGCTCGAGCTTCGCGGCCGCGTCCTTGTTCTGCCCGGACTTGGTCTGCTTGGTCAGGCGCTCGACGGCCTTCTGCACCGTGTCGAGGTCGGCCAGGGCCAGCTCGGTGTTGATGACCTCGATGTCGGCCGCCGGATCGACCTTGCCGGCCACGTGTACGACATCATCGTTGGCGAAGCAGCGAACCACCTGCGCGATGGCATCCGTCTCGCGGATGTTGGCCAGGAACTGGTTGCCCAACCCCTCACCCTTGGAGGCGCCGGCCACTAGGCCCGCGATATCGACGAATTCCATGCTGGTCGGAATGACCCGCTCGGGCTTGACGATCTCGGCGAGCTTGTCGAGGCGGGGATCGGGTACGGCGACGACCCCTACGTTCGGCTCGATGGTGCAGAAGGGATAGTTGGCCGCCTGGATGCCGGCCTTCGTCAATGCGTTGAACAGGGTGGACTTGCCGACGTTCGGCAGGCCCACGATGCCACAGTTGAAACCCATAGGGACTCCGTTTCAGTGTTGCGGGGCCGCGGCCGGTCAGGCGGCGCACCCACGTCGAGAATTCCGCGACCGACGCTTTCAGCTCGCCGGTCGATAGCTGTTGATCGCCTGCATGAGGTCCGACTCGTCGGCCCGGGTCAGGTCCGGGGCGAGGTGACGGATCTCGATGATGCAGTCGTCGACGAGCTTTCGCTCGTCCTTCGGTGGCTTGGTCAGCACATAGCCCACCACGGCATCCCGATGTCCCGGGTGACCGATGCCGAGCCGCAGTCGCCAGAAATTGGCGCTGCCGATCGCCGCCTGTATATCCTTCAGGCCGTTGTGGCCGCCATGGCCGCCCCCTTGCTTGAGCCGCATGCGGCCCGGCGGGAGGTCCAGTTCGTCGTGGATGACCAGGATCTCCTCAGGCGCGATCTTGAAGAAGTTCGCCAGCGGTCCGACGGACTGGCCGGAACGGTTCATGAAGGTCCACGGCTTGAGCAGTCGAAGATCCGTCCCGCGGACGGCAACCCGGGTAACCGCCCCACTGAACTTGCGCTCTTCGGCCCATTGTCCGCCAAGCGCTTCGGCGATCGCGTCGATCGCCCAGAAACCGGCATTGTGCCGGGTGTCATCGTACTTCTGCCCGGGGTTGCCCAGCCCCACAATCAGCTTGATAGTCATGGGCGCGGATTATCGCACAGGCGACCGTGGCCGTGTTCGCCAGCGATGGGACAGGGATGCCGCAAAGAAAAACCCCGGCCAGGTGGGCCGGGGTTTGCCGTCTTCGACGGAGGAGGAGTATCAGGCTTCTTCGCCCGCTTCCTCTTCGCCGCCTTCTTCGCCCGCTTCCTCTTCGGTCGTCTTGTCGACCTTCGGCGGATGGATAGCGACGACTGCTACGTCGTGCCCTTCGCCCAGGGCGAGCTCCGGGATGCTGATGCCCTCGGGGAGCTCGATCTGGCTCAGGTGGAACGACTCGTTGACGTCCAGATCAGCCAGGTCGATGGTGAGGTACTCCGGCAGCTGGCGCGGGAGACACTCGATCTCGATCTCGTTGTGGATGACGCTGATCACGCCACCGGCCTTCGCGCCCTTGCTCTCTTCGCGGTTCTCGAAGTGCAGCGGGACGTGCATGCGCATCTTCTGCCCGCGCGTGATCCGCTGGAAGTCGGCGTGCAGGACAACGGTCGTCTTGTACGGATGACGGTGCAGGTCACGCAGCACGACCTCGTCGGTCTCGCCGCCCACGGTGAGCTCCAGGATATGCGAGAAGAACGCCTCGTGGTCGAGGTGCTTCAGGAGCTCGTTGTGGTTGATGGTGATCGACTGCGGCGGCTTGTTGCCCCCGTACACGATCGCCGGGATGTTCCCTTCGCGACGCAGGCGGCGGCTCGCACCCTTCCCCTGATCTTCGCGAACGGACGCATCAATCTTGAACGTTTCTTGAGACATGATTTCGTCCACTCCAGAAATAAAAAAACCGCCGGACGACCCCGGTCGGGCCGGATGCCGGCGTGTGGTTCCGATTGCGGCCCGCGACCAAGCCACAACCAACACGCGCCACCCAATGGGATGGCGCGCGAATTGTACCGGAATGGGCCCCAATGCGGAAGGGGCGGGGCGGAATCAGTCGTCGGTGTAGAGAGAACTGACCGATTCGTCGGTGTGAATCCGACGGATGGTTTCGGCGAGCATGCCGGCAACGGAAAGTACGCGGATCCGATCGCACTGTTCCGCTTCCGGTCTCAAGGGCACCGTGTCGGTGATCACCAGCTCGTCGAGCGACGAGGCGTTGATGTTCTCGATCGCCTTGCCGGAGAGGATGGGATGGGTAGCGTAGGCCACCACCTTTCGGGCACCGTGGTTCTTGAGCGCATCGGCGGCCTTGCACAGGGTCCCGGCGGTGTCGACCATGTCGTCGACCAGCACGCAGGTCTTGCCCTCGACCTCGCCGATGATGTGCATCACCTGGGACACATTGGCGCGCGGACGGCGCTTGTCGATGATCGCGAGATCCGCGTCGTCGAGCCGCTTGGCGACGGCGCGGGCACGTACCACGCCGCCGACGTCCGGCGAGACGACGATCAGGTCCTCGTACTTCTGCCGCCAGATGTCCCCCAAGAGGATCGGGGAGGCGTAGACATTGTCCACGGGGATATCGAAGAACCCCTGGATCTGGTCGGCGTGAAGATCCACGGTCAGGATCCGGTCGACGCCACCGCTCTGCAGCATGTTGGCGACCACCTTGGCGCTGATCGGCACGCGGGACGATCGGACGCGTCGGTCCTGACGGGAATAGCCGAAGTAGGGGATGACCGCGGTGATGCGGTGGGCGGATGCCCGACGGAGCGCGTCCGTCATGAGCATCAGTTCCATGATGTGATCGTTCGTCGGATCGCAGGTGGGCTGGATCACGAAGACGTCACGACCACGGACGTTTTCCAGGATCTCGACGGCGGATTCGCCGTCAGAGAAGTGCGTTACCGATGCCTGCCCGAGTTGGCTGTCCAGGCTCTCCGCAACCCGCTCGGCCAGTGGCCGATTGGCGTTGCCCGTAAAGACCATCAAGGAACGTGTAAATGACATCGGTCTCGCCGGTAATTTGGCTGGGCCGGCAGGATTCGAACCTGCGAATGCCGGAATCAAAATCCGGTGCCTTAACCAGCTTGGCGACGGCCCATTCGAAAGAGGTGCGTATCCTAACCAAGGGATCGGCGTTTGCCAAGGCCTTCAGCCAGTTTTTTTGCTCCGATTTGCCCTTGGTTCGCTAACTGGCTGATTTTCCGGTTTGGCGACCGGCGAAATGAAAAAACGACGCAGGGCCGGGTGGCGTTCGGCCAGGTCGTGTCCGATACGCTCGCCCTGTTCGCGACTGTCGACGGGCGCGAACAGGCAGGCGCCCGAGCCGGTCATGCGGGCAAACCCGGCTTGTACATGCAGATCGCGAAGCAGGGCGGTCAGGGCAGGGTGGGCACGTGTGACGATCGGTTCGAAGGCATTCTCGGCTTCGCGCCAGTGTTCGAGTACGTGATCGTCGTCCTGCTTCGGAAAATCCCGACGCAGGCCGGGGTCCGAGTAGAGGCTCGCCGTGTGCGCCGGCATGTCCGGAACGAGCACCAGGTATTCCTGCGGCCCCTCGGGCACCTCGGTTGACCGGGTACGCTCGCCGATGCCGTGGGCCACCGCGCTGCGTGCACGGATGAATACCGGGACATCGGCGCCGAGCCGGACGGCCACCGCTTCAAGCTCCCCGGGCGTCAACGCGAGGTTCCAGAGTCGATTGAGCCGGTTCAGCAGGCAGCCGGCGCTCGCCGAGCCGCCTCCCAATCCTCCGCCGACCGGGATGTTCTTGCGCAGCATGATGTCGGCGCCCAGACGGGCCGCGCTTGCAGGGGATAGACGTCCGGATTCCACTGCCGCTTCCTTCAGTGCCATGGCGGCCCGATATAGGAGGTCGTCCTCCGCGCGGGCCGGCTGACCGTCGGTGTCTTCGGCGCCTGCGATCCAGGTCACGCGGATCTGGCCGGAGCGGTCCGGTCGGACGTTCAGTTCGTCACCGTATTCCAGCAGCTGGAAGTAGGTCTGCAGTTCGTGGAAACCATCTGGCCGGCGGCCGTTGATGTGCAGGAAGAGGTTTAGCTTGCACCCGGCCATCAGCCAGCCGGTCTCGCCGCCGGCATTGTCGCTGGCGCAGTCGATCATCGAGTTGCACCCTCGAGCAGCCAGCGGTCGATTACCAGCCGTATGCGTACATCCTCGTTCTTCATTTCGATGAAATGGGGCAGGGCGAGTGAGTCTCCAACGTCTTGGTACCGATCGTATTCGAGGTCCCAATCGGCCTCCGACAGCCGGACAAGCCGGCCAGCGTCGTCGAGGCGAAAATCGGTGGCGGGCAACTCGGCCAGGGATTCGGTGGGCAGCCCGCGCACCCAGCGGGGCAGACGGTCGAGCGGGATGCGCCAGCCGGTCTGTTCCTCGAGGAGCGCCACGGGGTCGGTCGAAAGACGGCTGTTGCCCTTGCCGTCCGTAATCAGCATCCGCTGGGGCGTTCCCGTGAGGGCGATCCGGCCGGTGTCGAACGGTCCACGGAGACTCAGGGCGGATACGGGACCCACCTGGGTCCAGTCGAGGCTCCCGCTGCCACCGGTCACGCCGGAGCGCACGGCCGCACGGGCTTCGAACTCCCAATCGTTCAGCCCTTCAAGTTGCTCACTGTGCTGCTCCCAGGCCGAGAGCTGTTCGGCCGAGGGGGGCGTGCCCCGCTCCTCGCGATCGAGCAGGGTGGCACATCCCGAGAGCAGGGACAGGGGGAGCGACAGGACGATTGCCACGGGCAGGCGAGCGAAAAACGGGGCAGGGAGGGTCATCGAAGTTTTCTTGGAATCCTTTCTGTGGATGGACTTGCGGTTGCGCGTTACTCGCCGCTGGCCGGCAGGAGTTCGGGGGCGTAGCGACGGAGCGTCTCGAGCAGCGTACTGTCACGGGGATCGAGTTCCAGCGACTCTTCCCAGATCTTCATGGCCTGTTCGCGCTGGTCCTTCTCCCACAAGACCTCGCCCAGATGCGCGCCGATCTCGGCATTCGGTGACTGTCGGTAGGCAGTCTCCAATGCGGCCTGCGCCTCGTCTAGCTTGCCCTGGCGGTACTTGAGCCAGCCGAGACTGTCCATGTAGGCGGCGTTACCAGGGTCGATCTGCAGTGCCTGGCCAATGAGCGTTTCGGCCTCGTCGAGGTCTCGGTTCAGGTCGGCCAACGTGTAACCGAGCGCGTTGAGCGCCGAGGCGTGTTCGGGCTCGCGGTCGATGATGCTGCGCAGCACATCGATGGCCAGATCCTGCTGCTCGAGGGCGAAGAGGCTCATGGCCTTCTGCAGACGGAAGTCGTTTGCCTCGGGCCAGGCGTCGAGTGCCCGGTTGGTTACCTCGAGGCTGCGCTCGAACTGGCCAACCTCGGCCAGTGT
>NZ_JAWLBP010000066.1:0-4199 GCF_041687595.1 Guyparkeria sp.
GGTCGCGGACAGCGCCTGCACGAACGCAGCCGGTTCCGGCGGGTGAACGGGGAGTGGTTCTACGTGGATGGAAGCTTCCCGGGAACACGGCGGGCGTGAGGGTTTTTCGGTCGTGAGACACGGCTTCCTCACCCCCCCGGGGCATGACAGCTATACAGATTCCGCAAAGCACCGTCATCCGAGAATGGGCCGCGGCTACTCAGAGGCTGTACCGCTTGCACTTGAGAGCCCGTGGCTATCCGGGAAGCTGTCCGGTCCTCCCTGGTAGCATGCCACCAGTCAGAATGGAGAGCCCGGGTTGGATACGCTCACATCAACGACCCAGGCCGTTGTGGTCTGCGGGATCCTCGAGGATTCGTGCGGACAGATCTTCCTCGCGCGTCGGGGGATCGATCAAACACTTGCCGGGTATTGGGAATTCCCTGGGGGCAAGACGGAGCCGGGCGAGAGCCTGGAGGCTGCGCTGTGGCGTGAGTTCCGTGAGGAGCTGGCGATGGAGATCCGGGTGGGGGAAGAGATCGGTCGCACGTGGATTCCGGGGAACGGGGAGCTCCAGTTGGTCGCCCTGCGGGCATGGACGGATGACGTGGCGCCGAGGCTGACCGTGCATGACCGCTGGTGCTGGGTGTGCCCGCAGGAGGCCCGTGACCTCGATCTCGCGCCGGCCGACGTGCCATTGCTTGAATTCTTCATTGCTGGACGTTCCACATGAGCCGAGACGACCCAGCCAAGGGCATGTCCACGGTCGACTGGGTCGGACTGCATGAGCGCCTTGACACGCCTCGAGTACGCCAGGCGCTGGAGGCGCTTGGCCTGGAGGATCACGCCCGTTGGGGGAAGGGGCTCGAGGGTGACGATCTGGCGATGAGCCTGTTCGCCGAACTGGCGCAGCGGCTGGCGGAGCGGGCTGGAGAACTGCGCGAGAAGGGGCATGAGGACTGGACGCGGGCCGTGCAGGCACTGGCGGCCGCACTGACGGCGGCCGGCCATCCGCTGTCCGGGATCGAGGAGGACCTTCCGCACCCTCCGTTTCGGCAGCTTTTGGAAGTGCGTTCCCGGGCCGCCGACCGGGTTGGGCAGCGGGAGACGGTACGGCCCGACGTACCACTGGCCCTGTCGAGCCTGCTCACCGGGTCTGATCGCACACCGAGTCTCGTTACGCAGATCGAGAAGGAACTGGCCACCGCGGATCGCGCCGATTGGCTCGTGTCGTTTATCAAATGGAGCGGGATTCGGGCCCTGCGGGAGACGCTGAAGCGCTTTACCGAGACCCCGGCAACTTGCGGCTCGCCCAGGCTGCGGATCGCGACGACTTCGTACCTTGGGGCCACGGATCTGAAGGCGATCGAGTTTCTGCTGAGCCTACCGAACACCGAGATTCGGGTCTCCTACGACACGCACCGCACGCGACTGCATGCCAAGGCGTACCTGTTCCATCGGAACACGGGGTTTGGCAGTGCCTACATCGGGTCGGCGAATGTGTCGCGGGTGGCGATGGATGAGGGCCTGGAGTGGACGGCGAAGGTCAGCGAATATGAGCTACCGCATATGTGGCGCCAGATCCAGACCTCGTTCGAAGCACACTGGCAGGATCCGGCTGAGTTTGAACCCCTCGCCGCGGAAGATCTGCCTCGCCTGCAACAAGCGCTCGAGTCGGAAGCCTGCACAGGGTCGACAGTGCAGAAGGATGCCACCACGTTCTTCGATCTGCGTCCGTATGCGTTCCAGGAGGAGATCCTGGAGGACATCCAGCGCGAACGCCGTTCGGGGATCAACCGCCATCTGGTGATCGCCGCCACCGGTACCGGCAAGACCATGATCGCCGCCTTCGACTATCGGCGCTTTGCCCGCGAGCGGGCGAATAAGGGGCGGCCGTCGCTGCTGTTTATCGCCCACCGCGAGGAGATCCTGCGTCAGGCCATGGCCAGCTTCCGTCATGTGTTGCAGGACCACGATTTTGGCGACGTGCTGGTGGGCGGGGCGCGCCCGCGTCAGGACCGCCACCTGTTTTGCACGGTGCAAAGCTGGAATGCCCGAGACCTCGATCAACTCGCCCCGGGGCATTTCGATTACGTGGTTCTGGATGAGGCGCATCACAGTAGCGCCGGCAGCTACCTGCGCATCCTCGAGCATGTGCGGCCCAGATGCCTGCTCGGCCTGACTGCGACGCCGGAACGCACGGATGCCGACGATATCCGCAAGTATTTTGGCCAGCGCTATACGCATGAGATCCGCCTGCCGGATGCGATCGAAAGGCGCTTGCTGGTGCCGTTCCACTACTTCGGCGTGGCCGACCACGAGTCCGTGGATCTGAGCCGGGTGAGCTGGCAGCGCGGGGGCTATGACGCCGAAGAGCTGGAAGGCGTTTTCACCGGCAACCAGGCGCGCGCTGATTGGGTGTTGCAGCAGACCCATGAACACGCCACGGATCTCGGCACCGTCCGAGGCTTGGGTTTTTGCATCAGCCGCGCCCATGCCCGGTTCATGGCCAAGTATTTTTCGGCCAAGCAGGTGCCCAGCGCGGTGCTGACCGGCGAGAGCTCGGACCACGAGCGGGAGTCGGTACAGCGCGACCTGCGCGAGGGGCGCATTCGCTTCGTCTTCACGGTAGACCTTTACAACGAAGGTGTGGATCTACCAGAGGTCGACACGCTATTGCTGCTTAGGCCAACCGAGAGTCTGACAGTGTATCTTCAACAGCTCGGCCGTGGACTGCGCCTGAATGAGGGCAAGCCGCACCTGACGGTGCTGGATTTCGTAGCGCCACAGGATCGCCGCTTTCGCTACGCCGATCGTTTCCGCGCCCTCAGCGCCCGGCCGGAAAAGCGCGTGGACCACCAGATCGAGCAAGGCTTCCCTTGGTTGCCCAGCGGTTGTCTGATCCACCTCGACCGCCTGGCCAGCCAACGGGTCCTAGACAACATCCGCGCGCAGATCAATCGCCAGCGTCCGCAGATAGTCCGCGAGCTGAAGAGCTGTTTCCAGCAGGACATCGATGCCGTCAGCCTGCCCGAAATGCTCGACTGCCTGCATATGGACGATGCGGAGGATCTGCTGCGCAAAGACTTGCCGTCGCGGCTGCGCGCGGACTGTGGAGGCGAGTCGGCCGAAGCGCTGGGGCCCTATGCCAGCAGCCTCAAACGGGGGCTGCAGCGCTTGGTCCGATGCGACGACCGGCAGTTGCTGGAAACCCTGCAGACTCGTCTGGCGCAGCCGGCCGCGAACATGGATCAGCTTGCTGAAGAGGATAGGCTCCGGCTGACTCTTCTCCACAGCATGCTGTGGGGTAAGACACGGCCAGGGAGTGGCGATCTCTCCGCGGTGGACGGCTTCGTTCGCGAACACCGCCCGCTTTATCGCGATCTCCAGGAAGTACTCGCCTGGCGGCGAGAGCGGATGATACCGGGCAGCGGCATCACTTTCCCGGAGCAGACTGGGCCGCTGGAACTGCACGCGTCCTACACCCGCGAGCAGATCCTGCTGGCGCTGGGGCTAGGGAGCCTGGAGAAGCCGATTACCCAGCAGGAAGGGGTTCGTCATGTGCCCGAGCGCCGGGTCGATGCATTGTTCGTCACCCTGGAGAAATCCGAGCAGGAGTTCTCCCCCACCACCATGTACGAGGACTACGCCCTCAACGAGCGGCGGTTCCATTGGCAGTCTCAGTCCGGCACCTCTCCCACCTCGCACACCGGTCAGCGCTACATCCATCATGAAGAGCTTGGCTACACCCCCATGCTGTTCGTTCGGCGGGCCAAGCGCGATGCGACCGGCCTGAGCGAGCCGTTCACCTTCTGTGGCCCGGTTCGCTACCAGCGCCATGAGGGCAGCAAGCCGATGAGCATCGTCTGGGAGCTCGAGTACGAGATGCCCACACGGCTCCTGCATCACGCCCGCCGCACGGTGCTGTAAAGCGCAAAGTAGAAGGCGATGGCTTTATTGCCGTGGATGAGGGCGCAGCCTCCAAGGTTGTAGCGCAGGTGACGGGGAAGTACCACAGCGTTCCAGTCCGCGGCCCTTCCGAGGAGGTCCTGCCCGCTGTAGTCGTGGCGGATGCTGAGGATCTGCTCGGGGTGTTCAGCGCACTGCGCGATGCGGATGCGGATGCGGATGCGGTGATGCTGGATGCGTGTCAGGTGTTCCAACGCACGCTCCGGAGACAAGCCGGTATGGGCCGCGTGCAGACGCGCCCGCATCACCCG
>NZ_JAWLBP010000066.1:4299-6545 GCF_041687595.1 Guyparkeria sp.
GATGCGGATGCGGTGATGCTGGATGCGTGTCAGGTGTTCCAACGCACGCTCCGGAGACAAGCCGGTATGGGCCGCGTGCAGACGCGCCCGCATCACCCGGCGCAGGATCAGGGGTCACGAGACGGGGTCAGATGCACGAGACGCAGAGACGGGGTCGGGTCTCACGATCCAACTTTCTGTTGGTGGGCTGTGTTGGGATGTGAGACCGGACCCCGTTTCCTTCCCGCTGGGTGGCCGACATGGCGATGACAAGCGTCTTTACGTGAGCACGGGCGGCTTCAGCAGGGGGGCGCGCTACGAGGCCGACCGGGCGAAGATCCCGTTAATGCTGATGGATCTGGACGGCTTGGTAACCGCCTTGATGGCGCATTACGATGAAGCGGATTCCGAAACCCGTGCCCTGGTCCCGATGACGTGCGTGTATTGGCCGACATAGGGCAATTCGTTGAGGCGGGATGCCGAAATTATTCAGTTCAGGAGGTCGGATGATTCTCAAGGACAAGTACGGAGCAAGCGGTCAGGATGAACGTTCGAAGGCGGGCCACCAGCAGGAGCAGGACGTGGCGTTCTACCTGCGGAGGGAGTTCGGGAACGACGAAAACGTTTTGATTATCAACGATCTGCGGATCGAGCATAATGGGGAACGCGCGCAAATTGACCACCTGGTAGTGCATCCCTACGGGCTTGTGATCATCGAGTCCAAGAGCATCTACGGCGAGGTGAAGGTGAACGGCCATGGAGAATGGTCGCGTAGCTACCGCGGCGAGTGGTACGGGATGCCTTCGCCGGTCCGGCAGGCGGAGCTGCAGGAAACCCTGGTGAAGTATCTGTTGCAGGAGAACGTAGATAAGTTCCTCGGCCGATTCCTGGGCATCCAGACGCAGATTGGGGGCCGCGACTGGAGAACGCTCTGCGCAGTGTCCAGTAGTGCGATCCTGCATCGCGATGACATGCCGCGTGCGATCGCGAATCGGGTGGTGAAGAGCGAGTTCGTAGCGGAGAAAGTGCGCGAGCTTGTGGGTTCGCGGGCCAAGGGGGTGGTGACCGGAAAGCCGCGCTTCAGCGATAAGGAGCTCGAAGGGATTGGCGAATTCCTGCTGCAGAACCACATCGGGGAAGGTGCCAAGGGTTCGCCGGTTGCTGAGCCGCCGCGGAAGGCGCAGGTAACGCAGCCTCCCGCCGTATCCGAGGCAGCGCCCGAAACGCTGTCACAGTCGACCCTGGAGCCTGAAACGACACAGGTCGCGTCCGCGCCAGCGACGAGTCGGGCCCCCGCACTGGCCTGCAAGAAATGTGGCGAGCAGAACAATCTCGTAGGCATGTACGGCAAGTATGGTTACTACGTGCGCTGTGGAGCTTGCGGCACGAACACCTCGATGAAGAAGGACTGTCCGCGATGCCAATCGCGCAAGGTCCGGCTGACGAAGTCCGGACCCGCTTACACCGGCACCTGTAAGGACTGTGCCCATGAATGGGTGGTGTTCCAACAATCTGAGGGGGGTGGCGAGCGATGAGCCTGGCCCACGGGCGTTCGGGTGGGGTTTGGAGATTGCTGTGACACCCGTTGCAGGCAGGAATGTATGGGTATGGGGTCCCTGCGCGGATGGGGCAAGGTCTCACAACCCGACTCTGCAGCGCGCGCCGTTCTGTAGTGTGAGGGGCGGAATTGAACCACGCGTTACTGTTCGACGGCGGTGGCTGGACGCAGGCCGGTGATGAGGAGCGACGACTCTTATACGTCGCGATGACGCCCTGCCGGAAGACGCGCTGGAGGATTCGCAGGTCTCCCTGTTGCCGCCTCAAGTGCCTAGGTGACAGTGAGCGCAGCACTCTATTCGGAAAAGGTCGATCCTGTGCCCGCCGCGGGGCGAAGTGACGCATTGACTGCTGCTCGCCAGCGTCGAGACACTAGATCCATTGCAGCGTCCAGCGACTGGCGGTTGATTGCTGAGAGAGAGCCTGAAGCGAAATGGCAGAGCGGTGCGCGGCTGAAGGCCTGAAGGCTTCATCACCGCCCGGCTTTTTGAACAGGAGATCGAAGTGGATTTGAGCCCAGTTCTGGTACAAGGCCTTGCTACGTGGTGGTGGATTGCACTGGTCGCGCTGTTTATCGGGCTCGTGCGGTTGCCGGTTGTGAAAGGGTATTTCGGTGAATTACTGGTTCGGCTCACGGCGAGGCTATCTCTGGATCGGGAAACCTACCGTCAGGTACACAATGTCACGCTGCGGACGCGTGACGGCACCAC
>NZ_JAWLBP010000067.1:0-6379 GCF_041687595.1 Guyparkeria sp.
TGAGGTAAGCGGGTGCACTGAAGTCCGGGGCTTGCTTGCCCACACGTGCAGTCATCAATGGTTCCTCTCTTTCAAGGATGGGTTCTTCTGCGCGGGATTTCTCCGGTTGCCCGGAGGCGACCTTGCTGGCCGGCCGCGCGCAGGAACTGGAATCGTCTTTCATTCTGGCCTCCTTGGTCAGGCGTGCGAAGACGCCTCTTCAAAGCTAGACGAGGCGGCCCATCGCGTCAACGCGGGCCGGGGCGTTCGGTTGGCGCCTTGCGTGCAAACGCCCGCCTCCCTCACTCATGGCTCTGGGCAATCAATGATTGATAATTTCTATCTATCATTTAGAGATTAATCATTTGAGTGTTGGATAAGCAAAATCTATCTTGTGCGGTGTCGGGGGCATTCACGGCTTGACCGCCACGCCCCGCAAACCGTGTCACAACCGTTACTGAATGGAGGTAACCCATGACCGACGCACAGGAAACCCAGACTCAGGAAGTTCTCCAGTTCCCGCGCCTCAACGAGCGCGCCCCGGAGTTCAAGGCCAACACCACCCACGGCATGAAGGAGCTGGACGACTACAAGGGTCGCTGGCTGGTGCTGTTCTCGCACCCGGCGGACTTCACCCCGGTGTGCACCACGGAGTTCTCGGCCTTTGCCCGCGCCCATGACGAGTTCCTCAAGCGCGACTGCGACCTGCTGGGCCTGTCGATCGACAGCATCCACTCGCACGTGGCCTGGGTACGCAACATCAAGGAGAAGTTCGGCCAGGATATCGGCTTCCCGATCATCGCCGACATCTCCATGCAGGTAGCGAAGGCCTACGGCATGGTCCACCCGGGCGCGTCCGACACCTCCGCCGTGCGTGCGACCTTCATCATCGACCCGGACGGCGTTCTGCGCGCGATGCTGTACTACCCGATGACCAACGGCCGCTCGGTCGACGAGATCCTGCGCCTGGTGGACAGCCTGCAGACCTCGACACAGCACGGCGTGGCCACGCCGGAGGGCTGGCAGCCGGGCGACAAGGTGATCGTCCCGCCGCCGTCGACCACCGAGGGTGCCGAAAAGCGTCTGGAAGAAGGCTACGAGTGCACTGACTGGTACTTCTGCCAGAAGAGCCTGTAAAACAGCCCCGCCGACAATTTGGCAAACGAGAGAGGCCCGCATCCGCGGGCCTCTTTTTGTTCGTCAGGACCGCGGGCTTTCCGCTCGAACCCCGGGTGCGTCGTGTTGCGTTTGCCTTCCCAGCGGCTAGAGTCGTTCTGGGTGCTCGTGCGTGACCGCCGAGGTGCGCGGAGCGATACGTTTTGCTCGACGGAGATGGGAGAAAACGAACATGATCGAGACCGATTCGGTTGCCCTGGTGACCGGCAGTGCCCGGGGAATCGGGCGCGCCACCGTGCTCGCTTTCGCCCGGGCCGGGGCGAACGTGGTGATCGCGGATCTGCACGACGAGGACGGTCGGGCCCTGGTGGAGGAAGTCGAAGCGATGGGACGGCAGGCGCTGTATGTCCATTGCGACGTCTCCGATTCCGAGTCGGTGGCTGCCCTGTTCCGGGCGGTGCGCGAGCGTTTCGGCCGGCTGGACCATGCCTGCAACAATGCCGGCATCGAGGGTGAGCAGGCGCCGACCGGCGAGAGCTCGCTCGAGAACTTCGACCGCGTGATCGGCGTGAACCTGCGCGGGGTGTTCCTCTGCATGCGCGAGGAGCTGAATCTGATGCTCGAGAACGGTGGCGGCAGCATCGTCAACATGGCCTCGGTGGCCGGGCTGATCGGTTTCGCCGGGTTGCCCGCCTACTGCGCGTCCAAGGGCGGTGTGGTACAGCTGACCCGGACAGCCGCCGTCGAATATGCCGAGCAGGGCGTGCGCGTCAACGCCGTCTGCCCCGGTGCGATACAGACCGAGATGATCGACCGGATCACCGGCCCCGAGGAGGACCGGCGGCGAGATCTGCGAGCCATGCACCCCATGAACCGGTTCGGGACGCCCGACGAGGTCGCGGAGACCGTGGTCTGGCTGTGCTCGAAAGGGGCCGGTTTCATCACCGGGCAGGCCCTGCCGGTCGACGGGGGGTTCGTGGCGCGGTGACGAGTCCGGCTCCCGAGACACGCCGGGTCTTTCTCGCACTCTGGCCGGACGACGCTACCCGGGGGCGGCTGGCGCGCCTGGCAGCCCGGTTGCCCGGCCCGGGTCGTCCGGTGCCGGAGGCCCATCTGCATCTCACGCTGGCCTTTCCCGGCACGGTACCCGCCGAGCGGGTCGATTGCCTGGCGGCCGGGCTGGGCCGACTGGAGGCGTCCCCGATACGCCTGGTGCTTCACAGGCTGGGCCATTTCGCCTCGGCCCGGGTGACCTGGCTCGGGCCGGAACGGACACCCGACCGGCTGCGGATGCTTGCGGAACGGGCACGGGCGTTGTGCGCCGACTGCCGCATCGAGCTCGAGCCGTTGCCCTTCGTTCCGCATGTCACGCTGTTGCGGGGCACGGAGGCGTTGCCCGAAGATCTGCCTGCCATCGAACCGATCGAATGGCGGACCGGGACGGTGGCGCTGGTCGAATCCGGCCACAATGGCCGCCGCGGCGCCTACAGGGTGCTGGCCCGTGTCGGGCCCGGTGACTCGCCGGCCTCATCTCGTCGATGACCTGATCGACCATGCCGAAGCCGCTTTTCCAGCCACTGCTCGTCAACGGCCCGGAAGGCGACCCGGTCGTTCACGTCGACTTCCTGCAGACGCGCCGGGCGCTGCTGTTCGATCTCGGGAACATCCGCGCACTCCCACCGCGCAAGGTGCTGCGGATCTCGGATGTGCTGGTCTCGCACACCCACATGGACCACTTCACGGACTTTGCCTGGCTGCTGCGCCTGCTGCTGGTGCGGGACATCGATCTGCGCCTGTTCGGCCCGCCGGGTTTCATTCGTCACGTGGAATGCCACCTGGCGGCCTTCGAGTGGAATCTCGCCCACAAATACGAGGAGGACGTGCGGCTGACGGTCACCGAGCTGCACTCGGACGAGCGGGGCCGACGTGCCGAGTTCCGCTTCCGTCACCGGTTCGCCCGCGAGAACGAGCAGACGCTCGATCTGCCGGGCAACGTCCTGCTCGACGACGGGCGCATCACCATCACCGCGGCGCTGCTGGACCACCAGGGCCTGCCCAGCATGGGCTGGTCGGTTCAGGAGCGCGCCCACGTCAACATCTGGAAGAACCGGCTCGCCGAGCTGGGGCTGGGGACCGGACCGTGGCTGAGCCGGTTGCGGCAGGCCGTGCTCGAAGGGCGCCCCGATGACGAGATCATCGTGGCCGAGTGGCAGGCCGACGGTCGGGCCGTGCGACGGGAACTGCGGCTGGGCGAGCTTCGCCGCGACGTGTTGCGTGTCTCGGCGGGGCAGAAGATCGCCTATGTGGTCGACTGCGGTTTCACCCGGGAAAACCGTGCGCGGATAGCGAGCCTGCTCGAGGGGGCGCGCACCGCGTTCGTCGAGTCGGCCTTCCTGCACGAGGACATCGACCGAGCCACCGAAAGAGGGCACCTGACGGCCCGCCAGGCCGGGTGGCTCGCCCGGGACGCCGGGGTGGAACAGCTGGTCCCGGTACATTTCTCTCCACGTTACGGTGAACGGCTTGGCCAGCTGGAGGTCGAGGCCCGCGAGGCATTCCGCGATCACGACGGATCCGGCTTGGTATCGCCCCGGCAATGACCTAGACTGAGCGTGTTGATGGGTTGCCGCGCCGGCCCGGGGAACTTTTCCACAGGGCAGGCGTCTGACTTATCAGTCGGCAGATGGTGGGCTGCTCCAACGGGCACCGGCCATTGAAAACGGGGACAGAGTCCCCATATCCGACAGACAACCTGGGGGTGACACGGATTCGACGCGGGTCACGAAACTCAAGGTGCATGCCGAGGTGTAGTCTCCTCGTAAAACAACTGCAAAACCAATAGTTGCCAACGACGACAACTACGCACTCGCAGCTTAAAACCCGGTAGGGTGCCGTCTGGCCGGAGCCGTGCTTGTGCGTCCGGAACCCAGGCGTCGACTCTCACAAGCTCGTGGTGAAGCGCGTCCGGCGTGGATCCACTAAAACTCTAACCGGACTCGCCGAGTATCTTCCCTGCCTGTCGGGTAGTACTCGGTTAAAGCAATAGACAGGACAAGCATGTAGGACCGAGAGCGTAGGGCTTGCGGACGCGGGTTCGACTCCCGCCACCTCCACCAAACGCCATCAATGCCCGGCTGAATGATCAGCCGGGCATTTTTCTGTCTGGAACTCGGACCGGGCTTCCGTCGCGATGCTCGGTCGCGTCAGGCCACCGTGCGGGAACTACACTCCACGCGATGCTGACTAACGGGTTGGAATGGACGGTTTCGGGCAAGGCGAGTCTCCGTGGCCGCCCGATGGGCGACAGGATTGCGGCGAAGGGAGCGCGTGACGCATGTCAGGGATCGATCGATCACAGTTAAAGCGGGGGCCATTGGCCAAGTGGTTCACCGGGGTGATCATTCTGGCCTCGCTCGTCGTGGCGGCGGGATCTGTCGAGGCGCGCGAGGTCGTCGTCGGTCTTTACGACAACGATCCGAAGGTGTTCCGGGATGCCTCGGGGCGTCCATCCGGGATCTTCGTCGATCTCGTCGAGCGACTGGCCGCCGAGGAAGGCTGGGAGCTTTCCTACGTCGATTGCCAATGGTCGGAGTGCCTGGAGCTCACCGCGGCCGGCGAGATCGACCTGATGCCGGACGTCGCCGCGACCGAGGAGCGGCGGGAGGCACTGGGCTTTCACCAACGGCCCGCCCTGCACAGCTGGTCGCAGGTGTACCGGGACCCCCACCTCGATATTGATTCCGTCCTCGATCTGCGCGATCGCCGCCTGGCCCTGCTGGAAGATTCCATCCAGTTCTCGCGCGTGGACGATCTCCTGCGGGATTTCGGCATGCGCTACGAGCCGGTACTCGTGCCGGACATCCGCTCGGCGTTCGTCGCCGTGGCGGAGGGACGGGCCGACGCGGCGGTGGTGAACCATCTGTTCGGCAGTCGTTATTTCCGTGAATACGGCCTGGCGCGCACGCCGGTGATGCTCGAACCCTCCGAGCTGTTCTTCGCCACGGGCAAGGGGCGAAACGCCGATCTGCTCGAGGCCGTCGATCGCCATTTGATCGCCTGGCGGGAGAATGGCGACTCGGTCTACTACGACGTGCTCGAGCACTGGATGGCTGAACGGCCGCAGTTCCACCTGCCCGGCTGGCTGCCGTGGGTCGGGTCGATCTTCGCCGGGATCCTGCTGCTGGCCATCGCGATCGCGGTCTGGCTGCGGTATCAGGTCAGCGTCCGCACGCAGCGGCTTGACGAGACCAGCGGGGAGCTGCGGACGGCCTGGCAGGTCATTGACGCCAGCCCGGTGGTGCTGTTCCGCTGGCAGCCCGAGCCGGGCTGGCCGGTGGAGTACGTGTCGGGCAATGTCCGCCGCTGGGGCTACGAGGCCGAGGCACTGATGGCCGGCGACGTTCCCTTCGCCGACATCATCCATCCCGACGACCTGCCCCGTCTCGAGGTCGAGCGCTCGAGCCAGCTGGCGGCGGGGAGTGATGTATACCGGCAGGAATACCGCATCCATCGGCCCGGGGACGACTACTTCTGGGTCGAGGGCCTGTCGCGGCTGATCCGGGACGACGCGGGGGGTGTCCGCCACATCGAGGGTGTGATTACCGACATTACCGATCGCCGCGAGAGCGAGCGGAGCCAGCGCGAGGCCGCGGCGGTGATCGAGAATACCCTCGAGGGCGTGATCTTCACGAATGCCGAGGAGCGCATCCTCCGGGTCAACGGTGCCTTCAGCGAGCTGACCGGTCACGACGAATCCGAGGTGCTCGGTCGGCCGGTGACCCTGCTTGACGCCGAACCGGCCGGCAACCCCTGGGGCGAGATTCGCCGGCAACTGGCTCGCGAGGGGCACTGGCAGGGCGAGCTCACCAGCCGCCGCAAGAGCGGCGAGGCCTTTCCCGAGCTGCGCACCATCAACCGGGTCGACGGGCTGGTGGGCGAGGGCGACCGCATAGTCCACATGTTCACCGACCTGTCGCGAATCAAGGCGACCGAAGAGCAGCTGGATTTCCTCAGTCTTCACGACCCGCTGACCGACCTGCCCAACCGATCCCTGCTGCTGACCCACCTGCGCGACCGGATCGGCGCCCCCGGTCGGCGCCGGCTGGGGTTGCTGATGATCGATCTCGACCGCTTCCGCGACGTCAACGACAGCTACGGCCATGATGTCGGTGACGAACTGTTGCGTCAGGTCGCCTCGCGGCTGGATGACCTGCTGGGCGGGGCCTTTCTCGCCCGGCTCGGCGGGGACGAGTTCGCGGTGCTGAGCGAGGATTTCGGCTCGGAG
>NZ_JAWLBP010000068.1:0-6215 GCF_041687595.1 Guyparkeria sp.
GCCGGGGCCGGGGTTTTCTCGATCTGGTTGCGGGAGCAGGATTCGAACCTGCGACCTTCGGGTTATGAGCCCGACGAGCTACCGGACTGCTCCATCCCGCGTCTGGTATGAAGCGCATTATACATGAATCGGCGGCCCTGTCATCCCCAACGCGAGATCACTTCACCCGCGTGCCCGGGGTCGCGCCCTCGTCGGGAGAGAGAATGTGCAGGTCGGAGCCACCGGAGCCGGCAGCCAGCACCATGCCTTCGGACACGCCGAACTTCATCTTGCGTGGCGCAAGGTTGGCCACCATGACCGTCATCCGGCCCACCAGCGACGCCGGGTCGTAGGCGGCCTTGATGCCGGCGAACACCTGGCGCGGTCGCTCCTCGCCGATGTCGAGTTTCAGTCGGAGCAGCTTGTCGGCGCCCTCCACGTGATCGGCCTCGACGATCTTGGCGATGCGCAGGTCGACCGCGGCGAACTGGTTGATGTCGATGGTCTCGGCGATCGGCTCGATCTTGGGTGTCGCTGGCTTGTCCTCCGGAGTGCCGGTGCTGCCGCCGGCCTTGGTTTTCGCTTCTTCCACGGCATCCTCGCGAGCCGCCGCCAGCAGGGCGTCGATGGAGGATTCCTCGATGCGCTGCATCATTGGCTTGAACTTGTTGACCGGGTGATCCAGCAGCGGTGTCTCCAGCCCTTGCCAGGTCAGCGCCTCGACGTTCAGGAAGTCGGCCGCCTTCCCCGCAAGTTTCGGCAGCACCGGCGAGAGGTAGGTCATCAGCACGGCGAAGGCGTTGATGCCGTCGGTACAGATCGCGTGTACCTCGTCGCGGGTCGCCTCGTCCTTGGCCAGTACCCACGGCTTGCGCTCGTCGATGTACTGGTTGGCCCGGTCGGCGAGTGCCATGATCTCGCGCATGGCCGCACTGTACTCGCGACGCTCGTAGCGCCGGGCGATCCCGGCGGCGGCCTGGGTCATCTCGCGGTGTAGTTCCGGGCGCTCCAGTTCGGGGGCGAGCTTCCCGTCGAAGTACTTCTTGATGAAGCCCGCGCAGCGGCTGGCGATGTTGACCACCTTGCCGACGAGATCCGCGTTGACCCGGTGACGGAAGTCCTCGAGGTTCAGGTCGATGTCGTCGATGCCCGAGCCGAGCTTGGCCGCGAAGTAGTAGCGCAGCGCTTCCGGGTCCAGGTGATCGAGATAGGTCTTGGCCTTGATGAACGTCCCGCGAGATTTGCTCATCTTCTCGCCGTTGAGGGTGAGAAAGCCGTGGGCATGGATCACGTCCGGCGTGCGCATGCCCGCACCCATGAGCGTCGCTGGCCAGAACAGGGTGTGGAAGTAGGCGATGTCCTTGCCGATAAAGTGAACCAGCTCGGTGGTCGCGTCGCGCCCCCAGAATTCGTCGAAATCCAGCCCCTCGCGGCGGGCGAGTTCGATGAACGAGCCGATGTAGCCGATCGGCGCGTCCAGCCAGACGTAGAAGAACTTGCCGGGTGCCCCGGGAATCTCGAAGCCGAAGTAGGGCGCGTCACGCGAGATGTCCCAGGCCTGCAGCCCGGACTCGAACCACTCGTTGAGCTTGGCCTTGATCGACGGCTGTACCTCGGCCTCGTCGAGCCATGCCTGCAGGCGATCGGCGATCTTCGGGAGCTCGAAGAAGTAATGCTCGGAGTCGCGCTCGACCGGTGTGGTGCCGGATAGCACGGACTTGGGTTGCTTCAGCTCCGTGGGCGAGTAGGTCGCGCCGCAGGCCTCGCAGTTGTCGCCGTACTGGTCCTCGGCTCCGCACTTCGGGCAGGTGCCCTTGATGAACCGGTCGGGCAGGAACATCTGCTCGACTTCGTCGTAGGCCTGCTTGATGGTGCGCCGGGTGATCAGGCCGGCGGCGTCGAGCTTGCCGAAGATCTCCTCGGCCATCTTGCGGTTGTCTTCGGTGTGCGTGCTGCCGAAATTGTCGAAACCGATGCCGAAACCCTGGAAGTCCGCCTCGTGCGAACGGTGAGTCTTCGCGATCAGTTCCTCGGGCGTCATTCCCTCTTGCTTGGCGCGCAGCATGATGGGGGTGCCGTGTGTGTCGTCGGCGCAGACATAGCGGCAGTCGTGACCGAACAGCTTGTGCGCCCGCACCCAGATGTCCGTCTGGATGGTCTCGATGATATGCCCCAGGTGCAGCGGGCCATTGGCATAGGGAAGGGCAGAGGTGACCAGGATCCGGCGTTGTTTGTCCATGCGATTCGTTGTCTGTCGATCGGTTGGCTTGCATGGCCAGACATCCGCCCGCCGGGTCGTCCCGGGGCGCGCCTGCGGTCTGGCCACGGCGGCTGAGTCGTTGGTGATTCGAGGCGCGGCAGTTTAGCATGCAGGGCACCCCGGAAACCCCGAATGACTCATTGTCCGTTCCAGCCCGCTCATTCCAGCAAGGATCGCCGTAATCCATGCGTATCGTTATCGTCGCCCCCGATCTCCCGGACGAGATCATTCCGATCTTCCCCGCCCTGACCGACGCATCGCGCGCCCGGCCGGGGCTGGACTTCACCGTGCTCACCGGTTCGTCGAGCGCCGCATGGGCGGGCCTGCACCCGGCGGTGGACGAGGTCATTTCCTTCCCGCTGGAGACATTGACCTTCCCCTGGTGGACAGCAGCCGGATGGCGAGCCCGCCGGGAATGGCGCGCACTGCTGCGTGAACGACCGGAGCTGAGCCGCTGCGATACCGTGATCGATCCCTTCGGACACCCGGAAACGATTGCCGCCACCCGTGGGTTGCCGGGCCGCTCGGTCGGCATATCCCAGTCATCCGGGCAGAGCGACCGGCCGGCGAGTCGCCAGCCCTACGATTCGCCGTTTCCCGTACCGGGTGACCTGCATCGTGTCCAGGGGGTACGGATGCTGTTTGCCGCCCACCTGGAATACTCGCTGCACGACCTCAACCCGGATTACGGTCTGCAGATCGACGCTGAGCCGATCGTCACCGAACTGCTTCTCGACACCCGGGCCCTGCCGTTCGGCGAGGACGGGCGGGCACAGGTTCGCCGTCGCCTGGCCGAGACGGGGGTCACGCTCGACGATCTGGCCGCCAATCCGCCGGGGGACGACGAGGAATACAGGCGACGCCTGACACAGAGCCGCTATGTGCTCACGGGCAGCAACCTCACCGGCTGGCTGGCCGCGGCACTCGGGATACCCGGCGTCTGTGTCTGCGCGGACCACGAAGCCCGGCACCACGGGGTGATCACCACCCGCCATGCGAACCAGAAGCTGATCAATGTCGACACGCCGCCGATGAACCAGCCCGAGATCGTGGTCGAGTCGATCATCCAGGTGATCACGCAGGGTGAGGCGCCGATCGAGCTCCCGGAGCAGGATTCCGTTGCCCCGGGAACGGCCGGTGAACCTGTCGGCGGCACACGATCGGGTACTGACGGCGGATGAGTCAGGACCATCAACGGCCTGGGTCGACGAGCCCGGTGCGCTACGAATGGCGTGACCGGGTGCCGATCGAGAACACTCTCCGTCTACCAGCCATGGCACGGCGGGAGCTGGTTATCCTCGATACCCAACCGGAGGTGTTTTGCACCCCGGCCGTGACCGAGTGGCTCGCCGATCCTCGCGTGGAGGTGATCGGCGGTGGCTCGAACCTGGTTTTCGTCGCGCCGGAGGTCGAACGAACCGTCCGGGTCACGGCCTCCCGCTGGTGGAAGAAGGCCGGAAAGGCGCCATCGGTCGAGGTGATCGTTGAGTCCGGCAAGGGGCTGGATGAGCTGGTCCGGGAGACCGCCGGAGAAGGCTGGTACGGTCTGGAGGCGCTGGCCGAGATTCCCGGGACGGTAGGTGCGGCCCCGGTACAGAACGTGGGCGCCTACGGAACGGAAATCGGTGAGCGGGTGGACTGGGTCGAGGCCTACGATCGGGTCGAGCGACGGCTCCGGCGACTGCGAACCGCGGAATGCGAGTTCGGCTACCGCACCAGCCGCTTCAAGCGGGAGACCGGGCGATGGCTGATCACGCGGGTGGCCCTGACGCTGTTCCGCGATCGTCCTGACGACTGGCCACGGGCCTCCTATCCCGGGGTGGCCAACGCCCTTGCCGAGTGGTCGGCGCGGAACAGACGTGATGTCGAGTCGATCACGCCGCTCGAGTATGCCGGCATCATCACCCGGATCCGCCTCGGCAAACTGCCGGACTGGCGCCGAGACTTGCCTGGGAGTGTCGGCAGTTTCTTTCAGAATCCCGTGGTCACGGCAGAGAAGGCCGCGGAACTGCGTCGCCGCTGGCCCGCGATGCCGCAGTTCGAGCTTCCCGGCGGCCATGGTGTGAAGCTGTCCGCCGGCTGGCTGATCGAACAGGTTGGCTTGAAGGGGTATCGCGAAGGGAACGTGGGTGTCTCACCGGTGCATGCCCTGGTGCTGCTTCACCACGGGGGTGGCTCCGGGGAGCAATTCTGGGCGCTGGCCGAGCGCGTGCGTGACGCGGTCGATACACGGTTCGACGTCACGCTGCAGCCCGAACCTCGGATCATCGATGTCGTGCGGCGAGATTGATCAGCCATTGCCGGATCCCGCCGCGCGATGCCCCGCTTCCCGGTGAACGATGATTGTTCGGTGACAGCAAAACGCCCGCTATCGCGGGCCTTTCCGGTTTCTGGAGGCCCTCGGCCTGGCCAGAGTCCTCAGAGCGAATCCCTCCGTTTCCCGGATGCGGATGGTTCGCCTGCTTGTTCTCTTGTCGTATGGAGATCCGCGCCGGCATCCGGCCCCTCGACGAGCAATTGATGAAGGTCTTCCTGGCGGATCTCGAGCAGTCGTCGCATCACGTCGGAAAGATCGTGACGTTTCGGCTCCAGCCATGCACCGACCAACGGTTCGAGCATTACCAGGCTGCGATCGGCGTAGGCCGCACGCGCTTCTCTCGACAGGGCGCATCCCGGGCGATGCCGTTCGAGCTGGCGATCCAGGACGCGTTCCCCGGCCTGGCGAATGGCCGACCGGTCCCTGATCAGCTGCCGGGCGCTCATGGCAAGTTGCCGATGGCGGCGCCACAGCGCCCAGCCAAGGACGATGGTCAGAACGACGAAGCCGGCGAGCAACTGCGTGGCGACGATAGCCCACTCGGGGCTCAGGAAATATGACGGAATGTCCATGGGGCGTGGGTCATCTGCTTCACTAGGGCGTGGTTCACGATTTCGCCTGCTCTATCAGGTGTTGCCGGATCCTGGTAATCCGCACCATCAAGCCGATGGTCATGACGGCCAGCATCAGCAGCACCACGAGTCCCAGCCAGATGGCGGCACGATACTCGCGAAGATCCACCGGTTCCCCGTCGCCGCGGGCCTCGGGCTCGTCCCGGACCCAGGTGGGTTCTTTCCAGGTCGTGTCGGGCGACAGGGCCGTGTCGGCCGGCGCAGGCGAGGCGGGTACTTCGAGGTCGAAAGGCAGGCGAATGTCCCGATCGACGTGCGAACGACCGGTGATTTCCCCGGAGACGCGGCAGGCCGGGGAAATGCGTGGTGGGAGGGCGATCCGGCTGAGGGTGTCGGAAAGGGAGACGTTCATCCGATATGGTGTCCCTCTCGGGCAGCGGATCTCGGCGAACAGCCGTGTGGCGCCGGGATCGACGATGCTGCTGTCCTGTTCGACGACCAGCGTCGCGGATACCGGAGCTTCGCCCTCCAGGAATGCTTCGGGCGCCACGAGGCGCACCTCGAAGGGGCGGGTGGCGGAAAGTGCCACCTTGTTGCGGATCACTCGCTCAAAGGTGGGCCCCTCGATGCGTCCGATCAACGTATGGGCGCCGGGGATATCCGGCAGGGCGAGTCGAAAGCCGTACCGCCCGTCCCGTCTCGCCTCGTCGTCGCCCATCGCCCGGTCGTTGAGCACGATGCGGTCGGCCATGTCGCCCGTCGGATCGACGATCCGAATCGTCGCCGTCATGTCGTCGGACAGGCGCGGTTCGATAATCGGTTCGCCGCGATCGGTCAGCACGAGGTATCCCTCGATAATCTCTC
Source organism: Guyparkeria sp. (assembly GCF_041687595.1). Taxonomy (NCBI): domain Bacteria; kingdom Pseudomonadati; phylum Pseudomonadota; class Gammaproteobacteria; order Chromatiales; family Thioalkalibacteraceae; genus Guyparkeria; species Guyparkeria sp. Next base: position 5,993 of record NZ_JAWLBP010000068.1, read on the forward strand.
CCGGGTGAACCCGCCCCGGGATGTCCGACATCGCGAGATCGAGGTCGGTGATCACCAAGGCACGGTTGTCAGGATCCTCTCGTGCCTGGATGTGCCACGTTCCGGGGCTGGGGCGGGTGATGGTGACCAGGTCGCGACCGGCGCTGTCGTCCCAGCGCCAGTCATCCATCTTCTTGGCCCGTTCCACGTCGACTTCGCGGCCATCCGGGAGCTTGATCCGGGA
>NZ_JAWLBP010000069.1:0-3472 GCF_041687595.1 Guyparkeria sp.
TTGCCGGCGGTGCTCACCTGGACGCCATCGCCCCAGTTCTGACCGCTGTCGTTGTTGGGGTTGTAGAAGTACACCCGCATGACTTCCTGCGGGTCGAGCGACACTCGAAGCAGGGTGATCGCGTGCCAGCCGATGAAGCGCGCGGCGCTGTCGGTCGCGGCAATGCCGATCGGTTGCGGGTGGATCAGCGGCTGGTTGCCGTTGTAGTACGGGTGGTAGCTCGCGTAGAAGTGCCGAAGGAATTCCTCCAGCGCCTCGAGCTTGCCGGTGGCGACGTCCACGTTGATGCGAAAGCCGCGCCCGGACCACCAGCCGTGGAACTCCGGATTGATCCAGCGGTGCGGGTCGCCTTCGCGGCCGACGCAGCGGCGCCCCATCTCGGCGTAGATGCGGTCCAGATGCGGCACCACCAGCAACGAAACGGGGTCGAGATCGATCGGCAGCGTCTCGGCGACACCGCTGAGAGAGGCCATCGAGGAGATCGGCTGTCCCTCGAAGTGCATGATGATCTCGTCGTCGCGCGCCGCCCAGGCCACCATCTGCAGCAGGTAGTCGGGGTCGTTGTACGCCCACATCGACAGGGCGCGGGCGGACTGGCAGGTGGGGTTGTTGCCCTGGCCCACGCCGAGCGGCTGGCCCAGCATGCAGAGCACGCCTTCCAGCAGACGGGTGCGCGGCGGTACCCCCTCGCCGAAGGCCATCGCCAGGCGCTCGCGTGACCAGGCCGACAGCGGCAGGCTCAGCTGTCGCCAGAGGGCCGGGGCCACCGGCGGCTGGTAGAGGATGCCGCGTTCGAGCATCAGGGCCAGCCCGTAGATGGCCTGGGCCGTCTCCGGAAACACCGACTGGTCGATCAGCGCGTGCACCAGCTCGCTGTAGCAGAGCAGGCAGTCCCGCCCGGTCGACGACAGCCCCATGGCTTCCGACAGCAGATGATCGCCGTAGTCGGTCAGGTGACGGAGCAGGACCGCGTGGTAGGGCGACACCAGGCCGGTGTCGTGCATGGCCCGCGCGAAGCCGGTCGCCTCGTTCTGCCGTGCCACGCCATCCATGCTTTCCAGCCGTTCCTTGTAGACCGCCACGCCGGGGTCTTCGCGGCAGGCCTGGGTCGGTCCGAACAGGCTGCTGACCAGGCGGTCGGCACCCTGGCCGCTGCTGCCCAGGTCGATGTCCGGGCTGCCTTGGCAAATGGCGATCTGGGTGATCATCTGCTTGACCGGCTCGGTCTGGATGGGCCGCTGCTGCAATATCCGCCAGATTTCGTCGATCAACTGGTCGACGATGTGCTCGTAACCGATCCGGTCGGCCAGGTGGCCGAGCAGGGCGCGTGACAGCAGCGCCAGGCGCCCCTGGGTCTCCCGCTCGGCCTCGCTGGGCGGCATGAACAGTCGTTGCAGGTTGATTGCCAGCACCTGGGTCAGGTGATGGTGGGCGTTCTCGGCCGACAGCCGCGGATGCGGGTAGGCGCCTCGGGCCACCGCGAGCATGCGCAGGTCGCTCAGGGCCTCGATCACCACGGTATCCGCGTCCGCGCTGCCCAGCGCGTGGGCGGAGAGCGACGGGATCAGGATCTCGGGATAGGCCCAGTCCGACCCGTTGAAGGTCCCTGCGGCCTCGATTGCCTCTGCCCGCGCCTCGATGGCGGCCGGGCCTCCCTCCTGGAGCAGGACCCGCTTGGCCCCGTCCAGGACCCGCCTAAGCCGCGCGGGCTTGGAGAATTCGGGCGCGGAATCGAGGGCCTCGATCGCCTCGTCGAGTCGTTGCAGGAGCCCGGGCAGAAGGGCCCCGGCCGCTTGTTCGTCGGCTTCGCTGCTCACGTAGGCTCCTCGTGCCCGGGATATGGCGCGGGATTATACATAGAAGTCCAGATCCTCCTGGCGCTTGAGCAGATCGCGCATGCGGTGCGGATCGTCGCCGAAGAAGTAGATCAGTCCCCAGTGCGTGCCGAACGCCGTGCGCTTGGTGACGGTCTCCTCCAGTGGCGCGGTCAGCTCATGCGACTCGAAGTAGGGGTGGTCCTCGGTCTCGGCCGGCATTTCCAGGTGGCTGACCACGCGGCGACGCGGGTAGACACCGAAGCACCCGGCCACACCCTTGGCATCGACGACTTCCCTGGGGAAGAACGCGGTGATCTCCTCCTCGGTGGTCTTGGGATCGAAGGACAGGATAAGCCCCTGGTAGGCGTTGAAGCCGTAGGCGCGTTCCAGCAGTTCGAACACCTTGAAGCCCGGTGGGCGATAGGCCACCTCGCCGAAGTACATCTCGCCGTCGTTGGTGACGAAGTACTCGGGGTGAATGAAGCCGAAATCGATGTCGAAGGTCTTGATCAGTTTCTCGATCTGCGCGGTGATCTGCGGTCGGTATCGCTCCAGTTCCGGGGTGGCCGGGACGAATACCGAGTAGCCCAGCGTGACGTATTCCGAGATGTTGAGAAAGCGGATCTTGCCGTTGTGGATCCAGGCCTCGACCGCGAATTCCCAGCCGTCCAGGTGGGATTCCATCAGTACTGGGAATTCCTCGTCCGGGATGGAATCGACCTCGTCGGGCGTTCGGATCACGCGGTGACCCAGGCAGCCGGCCTTGTCGAAGGCCTTGAGGTGGATCGGGTCGTTGGGATCGCCGTCGAGCTTGAGCAGGGTCTGGTTGACCCGCTTGAGAAACCGCACCACGTCTTCCTTGTCATGCGCTTCCTCGAAGATGCCCACGCGAATGCCGCCGAGCTGGGCGCGACGCTTCATCAGCGCCTTGTCGCGCAGCAGCATCGACTGGCCGAAGAGCTTGGGCTGGTCCAGCAGCACGGAGTTGATCGCCCCGGCCCACTCGACCGTCTCCTCGTAGAGCGGGATGGCGACGTCCACGCCCTTTTCCTGCAGGGTGTGCGCGATCTCCAGGGATCGATCGTTCAGCCGCTCGAAGTTCCACTGGATGTAGGGAATGTCGTGCTTCTCGCAGTATTCCTCGGCCCAGTCGGGTGCAACCACGACGTAGCGGCGATCGAACGTTTCCGCGGCCTCGACGGCGTTGAGCGACCAGCCCAGCAACGCGACAAAGCCTTTTTCGGGGTTCTTCTCCATGGGTACCTCTGATTCGGGCGAAATGGATTTATCGAGCCGACACGGACTTACCGGCACGTCCGTGGATGCCGCGCGAATCGGAAAAGTTATGGACTAGAGCCTAGACGACAGGAATCGGTCACGTGGCCGAAGGGCCGAATGCCGCCTGTATCGTGACGGTGCTTGCGGCCCACAGGTCCGGCCACACGCCGGACGGACGGGCAGGGCGTTCGGGTCTAATCTGGTGGTCTGATGCATCGTGCCGGAGGCACCATGAACCGTCTGAACCGATTCGCTCCTGCAATGGTCTTCTTCGCTGCCACCGTGGCCCTGATCCCGTCGACGGCATTGGCCGAGACCTACTGGGACAGGCTCGAGTGGCAGGTGCGCCCCTTGGTGCTGGTGGAGGGTGGACCGGA
>NZ_JAWLBP010000069.1:3572-6198 GCF_041687595.1 Guyparkeria sp.
CTCGCGCAAGGATGGTACGTGAGCTAATCATTTGCCGGCTTGGCTTTCGCTTGCCGGCATGTATCACGGAGGAGTCATCATGACACGCCAATGGTCCCGTTTCCTGCAGGCGCTGAGCCTTGCCCTGACGGCGCTGCTGCTCGCGCCCAGCGTTTCCGCCGAATCGCTCGACAACCGTGCGGCAATCGGAGAACTGGAGAACGTCAAGGCCGTATACGACGTGCGCAAGTCGAATCCGAATGCGCTCGACATGTACCTCAAGGCCATCATCACCAACGTGGAGAACCTGGAGAAGGAAGGAGTGGAGGCCGATCTCGTGATGGTCTTCATCTCCCATTCGGTCAAGTTCATCAACACGAAACCGGAGATCGAGACCGAGGCCGACCACGGCGAGGCGCTGTCGAGTATCGCTCGGAGCATCGAGACGCTGCAGGAACTGGGCGTGCGCATCGAGGCCTGCAACGGGGCCACTCGTGCCTTCGGCGTGGACAACGACACGTTGCTGCCGGGCATCGAGCCGGTGCGTTCGGGCTTCATCTCCCTGATGGGCTACCAGAACAACGGCTACGCGCTGGTGCCGGTGTACGATTGAACGCCCACTCGGCGATTCGGTGAACGAACCCGCCTGCGAGGCGGGTTTCCTGATGTTGCCGCAGCAAGATGGAGACAACGATGGCCGGCAGACGACTGAAGATAGGATTGGCACTGGGCAGCGGGGCAGCCCGCGGCTGGGCTCACATCGGCGTGATCCGCGCGCTGGAGGATGCCGGCATCAAGCCCGACGTGGTCGTCGGCTCTTCCATCGGCGCACTCGTGGGCGCGGGCTATGTCAGCGATTCGTTCGACCGGATGGAGGAGTGGGCCCGAGGTATCCGGACGTGGGACGTCATGCGCCTGTTGGATGTCCGCCTGGGCGGCGGCCTGATCGAGGGCGACAACCTGATGCGGTCGTTGAAGAAGCAGATGGGTCCGATCGACATCGAGGACCTTTCGCTGCCGTTTGCCGCGGTCGCCACCGACCTGGAGGCCGGTCGCGAGGTTTGGCTGCGCGAGGGTAGCCTGCTGGATGCCGTAAGGGCCTCGATTGCCGTCCCCGGGTTGATGTCGCCGGTCAGGCACGAGGAGCGCTGGCTGGTCGACGGCGGACTAACCGACCCGGTGCCCGTTTCCCTCTGCCGTGCGATGGGCGCCGACGTGGTGATCGCCGTCAACCTCAACAGTGACCTGGTCGGCCGGCACGTTCGCGATCTCCGGGGGGCGGCCCATCACGGCATCGACGGCGAGGGTGGCCTGCCCGAATGGGTCGAGGGCGTCGACGAGCGCTGGCTCGACGGTCGACTGGGCAAGTGGCTGGAGAAGCGCAGCAACGGGGCGGAACCGCCGGGAATGCTCGACGTGATGGCCGGGTCGATCAACATCATGCAGGACCGGATCACGCGCAGCCGGATGGCGGGTGATCCCCCCGAACTGCTGATTTCGCCGAAGCTCTCACAGATCGGGCTGCTGGAGTTCGAGCGCGCCGCCGAGAGCATCCAGTGTGGTCGAGACGCCGCCGAGCGTGCGTTTAAAGGAAGTGACTTGCTGCCTGAATTGAGCGGGGAATCGAGCCGATAGCTTGAGGCTCGAATAGGTCAGAGACCAGAGGTCAGAGGTTCTGACTCCTTCCTCCTGGCTTCTGACCTCTTTTGATTACCAAACGAGATCGTCCGGTACCTCGAACTCGGTGTAGGCCGGGTCGCGGATCTCCCCACCGCTCGGCAACGCGACCAGGTGGGACGGGTCACGCTGGCCGATCTTCTCGGCGGTCTGTGCCGAGACGATGTAATAGCGTTTTTCCCAAGTGGCCAGGCGCAGCTTTCGGGTCGCCAGTCCGCGCCGCAGGCGGGCGTCGACCGGCAGGCTCAGCACGCGGCCCTGATCGGCGAAATGAAACGGCTCGCCGTGACTGGGCCGCTTTTCGGCGTGGTCGAGAATGAGCTGGCGGATCTCGGCGCGTTGAGCGCGGCGCTGCTCGCCCTCGCGCTGGCGGGCGCTGGCCTCGCGCGCCTGCTGGCGTTCGCGTTCGAGCTTCTCTGCGGCCGCCTTCTTCGCCGCCTCGATCTCCGCTGGCGGCTTGGTGTTCGCCTGCTTGTCGTGACGGTTGACGCGCCCCCAGGCCGACTTCTTCTGCTTGGGCTGCTTGCCGCCTTTCTTCGCCAGGCCGGCCTTGAGTAACTGCTCCTGAAGAGATGCCTTGCTCATGGTGTCGATGCTGATTCGCTTTGCTGCATGGGACGTCGAGTCTACCAGTTGAGGGCCTGGCACGGCCGATTGGCGACCGGGTGGGGCTACCGTGAAAAACCGACGCGCATCAATCAAAGGTGATATAGTCCGCGCCTCGGTCTGACCAGTCCTGCCGATTTCATTACTGATGATGTGCCCACGGCACGCCATCAACCCCGCGTTTTCCTTGCCGACTGGCGTGCGTCCCCTCCCGGGGCCGTGTGACGGGAAACGCCACGCCATTCGAGACGCCATTTTCGTCATGGCCTCCATGCGCTGAGCGTTCTCGTCCCCCAAGGAAAATCATTTCTATGTTGTTTTCAGAACTGGGCCTTCGCCCGGAACTCCAGCGCGCCATCGAAGA
>NZ_JAWLBP010000070.1:0-6019 GCF_041687595.1 Guyparkeria sp.
CGCGCGGGTCTCGGGCATCATCAGGTGGACGATCACGTCGATGAAGTCGACCAGCACCCACTCGGTCTGCGGCGTGTCATCGCCCTCGACGTTCATCGGCCGCATGCCTTGCTCCTTGAGGCCCTTGACCACTTCCTGCGCCATGGCCTTGAGGTGACGGTCGGAGGTACCGGAGGCAAACACCATGTAGTCGGTGAAATTGCAGCGTTCGCGCACGTCCAGCGTGACGAGATCCACGGCCTTGAGGTTCTCCAGGGCCTCGACGACGTGGCCGAGGATCTCCTCGGCCGGCATCGGCGGGGTCTGGTCGACCGGTGCGTTGCGGGTGGATGGCGGTTGGTTGGCACTCATGAAGGTAACCTGTCGGCATGGCGGCATCGGGCCACCGATTCAAAAACGGCAATGGTCGACCGATCCGGGGATACGGTCAACCACAAGTGAAGTGACGGACGACCGGTTCGGGCACGAGATAGCGCAGCGACCGACCCTGATCGACCAGCGCACGCAGCCCGGTCGCGGAAATGTCCAGCCGGGTGATCTCCACGGGAACGATCCGCCCCGGCGCGGCGCCGGGCAGATCTTCGGCCGTGGCACGACGTGCCTCCAACCACTCCCGGGCCGTCCCCTGCGCCCGGGCACCAGGACGGGTCGCAACCGCGATGTGCGCGGATTCCAGGATGCGATCGACCTCGTGCCAGTCCGGCAGCCCGTTGAACGCATCCATGCCCATCAACAGCACCAGCGGCTCGCCCGGGAACTCGGCGGCGAACTCGGCCAACGTGTCACTGGTGTACGACGGCCCCGCGCGGCGATGCTCGCGGTCGTCGAGAACCAGGCGCGGATCGTCGGCGATGGACTCGGCCACCAGTTCCAGTCGGGTGTCGGCATCGAGCAACGGCTCGCCGCGGTGCGGCGGGATGGCCGCCGGCACCAGTTGCACCCGGTCGAGGCCCAGCGCCTCGGCCACCTCGGTGGCCAGGCGCAGGTGTCCGATGTGGATGGGGTCGAAGGTCCCGCCGAAGATCCCGATCATGGGCGCGCGATCAATCCCGGGTCTCGCCGTTGCCCAGCACGATGAACTTCTGCGCCGTCAGCCCTTCCAGGCCGACCGGGCCGCGGGCATGGATCTTATCGGTGGAGATGCCGATCTCCGCGCCCAGCCCGTACTCGAAGCCGTCGGCGAAGCGGGTGGAGGCATTGACCATTACCGAGGCCGAGTCCACCTCGCGCAAAAAGCGCCGCGCGCGGGTGTAGTTCTCGGTAACGATGGTGTCGGTGTGGTGCGAGCCGTAGGTCTCGATATGCTCGATGGCGGCATCCAGTCCGTCGACCACCGCCACGGCCAGGATCGGGCCGAGATACTCCTCGCCCCAGTCGTCGTCGGTCGCGGCAACCATGGACGGGACGATCGCACGCGAGCGCTCACAGCCGCGCAGCTCGACCTCGTGCTTCGCGTATTCCCGGGCGAGATCCGGCAATACCGCCTCGGCGACCTCCTGGTCGACCAGCAATGTCTCCATGGCGTTGCAGACCCCGTAGCGATGGGTCTTGGCGTTGATCGCGATGGCCTTCGCCTTGTCGAGGTCGGCATCCGGATCGATGTAGACATGGCAGACGCCGTCGAGGTGCTTGATCACCGGCATGCGCGCCTCGCGCGAGACGAGCGCAACCAGCCCCTTTCCACCGCGCGGTATGATCACGTCGATCGCCTCCGGGCTGTGCAGCATCGCGGTAACCGCCTCGCGGTCGGTGGTGCCCACGATCTGCACGGTCTCGGCCGGCAGCCCGGCGGCCTCCAGACCGGAACGGATGCAGCCGGCCAGAGCCTGGTTGCTGTGGATCGCCTCGGAGCCGCCGCGCAGGATGGTGGCGTTACCGGACTTCAGGCACAGGGCGGCGGCGTCGATGGTCACGTTGGGCCGCGACTCGTAGATGATGCCGATCACGCCCAGCGGCACGCGCATGCGACCGACCTGGATGCCCGAAGGACGGAAGACGGTGTCGGTGATCTCGCCGACCGGGTCCGGCAGTGAGGCGATCTGGCGCACGCCCTCGGCCATCTTCTCGATGCCGGCGGCATCGAAGGCCAGGCGGTCGATCATGGCCTCGTCGAGCCCGTTGGCACGACCGGCCTCGAGGTCCTTCTTGTTGGCCTCGATCAGCGCGTCGGTACGCTCGACCAGCTCGTCGGCGATCGCCAGCAGGGCGGCGTTCTTCGCCCGGGTGTCCACGCGCGAGAGCGCACGTGCCGCCCGGCGCGCGGCACGCCCCATCGACTGGACTGTCTCGGTCACGGATTGTTCATTGGCCATCGGTCGCGGTCTCCTGATGTTTCGTTCGCCCGAGCCGGACACGACCCGACTCGCGACTACCCAGTGATTGTCTCGATTCTACCGTCCCGGCCGGGTGGCATGCAGCATCACCTGGTCGAGCAGTGCCCAGGCCCGCCCACCGCCGGCGTCACAGCCCTCCCCCAGCCCCTTGATGCAGCGATCCACCTCGGCGCACCCGGCCAGCAGGCGTTGCCAGCTCGTGGCCGGCATGGCGCGGGCCCGCACCTGGTAGCGCTTGGCGAGAAACGCGGGGATGCGGGTGTTCTTGAAACCGGCCTGGTCGCGATTGGCCAGTGCCACCAGGGCGCGCAGATCACGGGCGATCACCCACAGGATCAACAGGGGTTCGGTGCCCTCCCCGCGCAATCGCGAGAGCAGGTAGAGTCCCCGCTCCCGGTCCGCGTCCAGGATGGCATCGCTCAGGGAGAAGGTGTCCAGCCGCGACTGGTTGGCCAGACCTTGCGCCACGCGAGCGGCGTCCACCGGGCCTTCGAGGTCCAGCAGGGCCAGTTTCTCGATTTCCTGCGAGGCGGCCAGCAGGTTGCCCTCGACCCGGCCGGCGATCAGCTCGGCGGCGTCCCGCTCGAGGCGCACTCCGGCCTGCCCTGCGCGCTGGGCGATCCATTGCGGCAGCCGCGAGAGCGGGATGTCGTAGAAATTGACCGCCAGACCCGCGGCGGCCAGCTTCTTGAACCAAGCGCTCTTCTGCAGTTGCCGGTCGATCTTCGGCAGGCTGACGATCCAGACGTCCGTCTCGCCTCCGCCCTTGACGCGATCGGCCAGCGCAGTGAGCGCCTTGGACCCGTCCCGCCCCGGCTTGCCGCCCGGCAGGCGCAGGTCGATGATCCGACGGGAGGCGAACAGCGACAGGCTCGCGCCCTGGCTCTCGAGCGACCCCCAGTCGAACCGGCCGTCGACCTCGAAGCGCAGGCGCTCCTCACAGCCCTCGGCCCTCGCCTTCGCCACGATGGCATCCCGGGCTTCCTGGACGAGCAGCGGCTGGTCACCGCCGATGACGTACAGCGGCTCGAGGCCACGGGCGAGGCGCTGCTCGAATTCCTGCGGCTTGGCGAGCACGCGACCTCAGCGACCTTCGCCAGGCGCGATCAGGGTGTCGGGATCGACCGGCGCGAGCAGTCGGTAGAACAGGAGCTGGCCGACCAGCTCGCCCAGTTCGCGGCGAATCTGCGCCTCGTTGCTGGAGGAGGCCAGCACGCCGGTCGGGTCGTAGTTGTAGTTGCGCGCCTGGCTGATCTCGTAGCTGGGCGTGCGGGACCCGTCGGGCAATTCGATGCGGTAGCGCAGCTGGTGCAGCAGCTCGTACTGGCGCACGTCGGCGCTCGGGTCGACCACCGAGGCGCGCTCCTCGACCGTGTCGCTCTCGACCACCAGACGTGCGGTGGCATCGCGCGGGGCGTCGACCAGCTCCGCGTCCGCGTTGGCAAACTCGGCGACCAGCGTGCGGTAGACCGTGCCGGACTTCGACAGCCCCGAGACGTGTACGCGCTCGAAGGCCGGGTCGACCTGCGTCATGCCCCGCAGGTGGTAGCCGCAGCCGGCGAGCTGCACTACTACCACGAGGGACGCGAGGGCCACCAGGGCCCGCAATGCACCGCTTGCCGCTGAGACGTTCATTACTTTGCCACCACGATGTTGACCAGCTTGTTCGGCACCACGATCACACGCTTGACCTCGCCCTCGTTGGTGAAGCGCTGCACGTCCTCGTTGGCCAACGCCTGCGCCTCGATGGCCGCCTTGTCTGCAGCGGCCGGCACGTTGATCTTCGCGCGCAGCTTGCCGTTGACCTGAACGACCATCTCGATCTCGTCGCGCACCAGCGCCGCCTCGTCCTGGGTCGGCCAGGCGGCATCGGCAATGGTGCCCTCCCCGCCCACTTCATGCCAGAGCACGTGGGTGATGTGCGGCACGATCGGCGCGAGCATGCGCAGCATGTCCTGAATGGTGGCCGAGACGACCGCCTCGCCGACCGCGTCGGTCGCCTCGAACCGGGCCAGCTCGTTGAACAGCTCCATGTTCGCCGCGATCACCGTGTTGAAGGTCTGGCGCTTGTCGATGTCGTCGGTGACCCGGCCGATGGTCTCGTGGAGCTTGCGGTACAGGTCCTTCGCCGCGCCATCGGCATCGGCCAGTTCACTGGCCGACTCGATGCGTCGGGACAAGTCGATGCCTGCCGCCTTGCGCTCGGCGACCTGCCTCCACAGGCGCTTGAGGAAGCGGTGCGCGCCCTCGACGCCCGAGTCCGACCACTCCAGCCCCTGGTCGGGCGGCGCGGCAAACATCATGAACAGGCGCACCGTGTCCGCGCCGTATTCCTCGATCAGCTCCTGCGGGTCAACGGTGTTGCCCTTGGACTTGCTCATCTTCGCGCCGTCCTTGTTCACCATGCCCTGGGTAAGCAGGCGGGTGAACGGCTCGGGGCAGTCGGCCGGGATCAGGCCCTCATCGCGCATCAGCTTGTGGAAGAAGCGCGCGTACAGGAGATGCAGCACGGCGTGCTCGATGCCGCCGACGTATTGGTCGACCGGCAGCCAGTAGCCAGCACGATCGTCGAGCATCGCCTCACTGGAATCGGCACTCGCAAAGCGCGCGTAATACCAGCTCGATTCGAAGAAGGTGTCGAAGGTGTCGGTCTCGCGCTCGGCCTCGCCACCGCACTCCGGGCAGGTGGTCTCGATGAACGAGCGGTCCGACTTGATCGGCGAGCCCGGACCGTCCATCACCACGTCGGTGGGCAGCACCACCGGCAGGTCCTCGTCGGGCACCGGCACCGGGCCACAGTGTTCGCAGTTGATGATCGGGATCGGGCAACCCCAGTAGCGCTGGCGCGAAACGCCCCAGTCGCGCAGGCGGTAGTTGATGGTCTGCTCGCCGCGGCCGTCGGCCGCGAGCTTGGCGACGATGCGATCGAAGGCCTCCTCGCTGGAAAGCCCCGTGAACTCGCCCGAGTCGATCAGCGTGCCCTTCTCGGTCATCGCAGCCTGGGCGTAATCGTGGTCGGGGTCGCTGCCCTGGATCACCGGCTTGACCGCCAGGTCGTGCTTGGTGGCGAACTCCCAGTCGCGATCGTCGTGCGCCGGGACGGACATCACCGCGCCGGTGCCGTATTCCATCAGCACGAAATTGGCCACCCAGACCGGCACCGTCTCGCCGGTCAGTGGATGGGTGGCGGTCACGCCCAGCGGCAGACCCTTCTTCTCCATGGTCGCCATGTCGGCCTCGGCGACCTTGGTGTGGCGGCACTCCTCACGGAAGTCGGCCACCTTCGAGTCCGTCTCGGCGGCGGCCACGGCCAGCGGGTGGTCGGCGGCCACGGCGAGGTATGTCACGCCGTACAGCGTGTCCGGGCGGGTGGTGAAGACGGTCAGCGGCTCGCCGTTCTCGACGGCGAAGTCCAGTTGCACCCCGCGCGACCGGCCGATCCAGTTGGCCTGCATGGTGCGCACCTGCTCGGGCCACTGGTCCAGTTTGTCCAGGTCCTCGAGCAGCTGGTCGGCATAGTCGGTGATGCGGATGAACCATTGCGGGATCTCGCGGCGCTCGACCGGCGCGCCCGACCGCCAGCCGCAGCCGTCGATGACCTGCTCGTTGGCCAGCACCGTCTGGTCGACCGGGTCCCAGTTGACCACCGCGGTCTTCTTGTAGGCGAGCCCCTTCTTCACCAGGCG
>NZ_JAWLBP010000071.1:0-3029 GCF_041687595.1 Guyparkeria sp.
CCCTGGCGGTGCTTGTCGGCGGTATCGAAGCGCGGCCGGGTGAACATGTATTCCCAGAAGAAGCCCACGCTCTTGTCGCGCAGTTCCTGGAACGGCAGCGGCGACTTGTTGCCGACGATGCTGGCCATCCGCCCCTGGGGGGCAACCAGTGTGGCCATGGCCGGGTAATGGCGATCCAGGTCGTTGAAACAGGCGATGGCGGGGACCTCGCGGATGCCGCGCCCGGCCAGCTGCCCCGGCAGGTCGCCGAAGTGATCGACCACCTCGTGGGCGCCAAGCTGACGACACCAGTCCTGCGATTCGGGGCGAGACGCCGTGGCGATCACGGTGAGCCCGGCGGCACGAGCCAGCTGGATCGCCATCGAACCCACCCCGCCGGCGCCGTTGATCAGCAACACGGGCGTGCCCGCATCCGCCCCGTCGGGGGACAGGCCGAGCCGGTCGAACAGGGTTTCCCACGCGGTCAGCGCGGTCAGCGGCAGGGCGGCCGCCGCGGCCGCATCGATCGCACGCGGGGCATGCCCCACGATGGCCTCGTCGACCAGCTGAAACTCGGCGTTGCTGCCCGGCCGGCCGATGTCGCCGGCATAAAAGACCACGTCGCCGGGGCGAAAGCGCGTGACCGCCGAGCCCACGGCATCCACCACCCCGAGCGCATCGAAGCCCAGTATCCTCGGCGCGGGATCGGCGCGGTTGTCCGGATGATCCGGGTCGGCATGCCGTGGAGCACGCACCTTGGTGTCCACCGGGTTGACGGAGACCGCTTCCACGGCCACGCGCAGGTCGTGGGGCCCCGGCTCGGGGACCGGCAGTTCCCAGGCCTGGAAGGCCTGGTCGTGGTCGATTGGCAGATGTCGGTCGAAGCCGATGGCTTTCATGACAGTCCCTCCTTCCTGGTGAACCGTGAATCAGTGAGCGGGCAACGGCATCTCGAACACCACCACGGGCGGGGCGATCTCCACCACCTGCCAGCCGCGCATTGCTGCCAGCCAGCGGAACGTCTCGGGGCGGAACAGGATCACGTGCGTGGGATCGCGCCAGTAGTGCCAACCGGCGAAGGCCTCCGCCTCCGGGGCGAATCCGGTCTGGATCACCAGCCGCCCGCCCGGACGCAGCAGGGATTCGATCCGCGCCATCACCGCCATCGGGCGATGCAGGTGCTCGACGGTTTCCGTGCAGCTGATCACATCATAGTGCCCGTCGCGCAGCACGCCCTCGTCCGGATGAAACAGCGGGTCGAAAACCGCCATCGGCACGCCGTCCTCGGCGGCCTGCGCGGCGATGGCCGAATCCGGACCGCAACCGAAGTCCAGGCCGCGTGCGCCGGGGCGCAGGCAGTCCCGGACCCGCTCGAAGGCCGGGGCGAGAAACCGCCGGTAATGCGGATCGTCGGCGTCGTTCTCGTGCAGCCGGTAGTGCGCCCGCTCGGCGGCAGGGTCCGGCCAGGCGGCCGGGTCACGCACCACCAGCCGGCAGGTGGGACACTCCAGGAACGCCAGCGACCGACGGGCCGTCCTCTTTCCCGTCGCCACGGTCAAGAAGGGTGACAGCGGCGTTTCACACAGCGGGCAGGCGTGGGTCATCTCAGGCGACGAAGGTCGTGCTCAGCAAGTAGGCCGTGTAGGCGAAGAAGGCCGCCAGCAGGACGCCCCCCTCGATACGATTGATCCGTCCCGGTCCGCGAAAGCCGTAGGCGAAGAAGAACAGCGCCAGGGTCAGTGCGCCCATCACCAGCATGTCGCGGGTGAAGACCTCCGGCTCGGCGGCCATCGGGTGGATCACGCCGGCCAGGCCGACCACCGCCAGGGTGTTGAACAGGTTCGAGCCGATCACGTTGCCCAGCACCATGTCGTGCTCGTTCTTGCGCAGGGCGGCAATCGACGAGGCCAGCTCGGGCAGCGAAGTGCCGATGGCCACCACGGTCAGGCCGATGACCAGGTCGGAGACGCCGAAGAACTGCGCGATGTCGACCGCGCCCCAGACCAGTAGCCGCGAACTGGCGACCAGCAGGAGCAGGCCGATCGCCACCCACACGAGCGCCTTTTTCATGGGCATCGGGTGCGCGGCCAGTTCCCGCTCGACCTCGCCGCCCAGTGCATCGACCTTGCCGCGACGTCCCTGGTAGATGTTCCAGCCCAGCAGACCGACCAGCAGCACCAGCAGCACGATCGCCTCGAAGCGGGTGATCTCGCCGTCGGAAACCTGAAAGGCCGCCACGGCGGTGACCATCAGCAGGATGGGCAGCTCACGGCGAATGACCTGCGAATGAACCATCAACGGGGCGAGCAGCGCGGTGAAACCGAGGATCAACGCGATGTTGGCGATGTTCGACCCATAGGCGTTACCCAGCGCGATACCGGGACTGCCATCCATCGCGGCCATCACCGAGACCACCATCTCCGGGGCGGAGGTGCCGAAGCCCATGATCACCATGCCGATCAGCAGGGGCGACATGCCCAGGTGCTTTGCCGTGGCGGCCGCCCCCTCGACGAAGCGATCCGCGCTCCAGACCAACACCACCAGCCCCAGCAGGACCGCAAGCACCGCAAGACCCATCGACATTCCTCCCGCCTTTCCTTCGGCGACGACCGCGCCGGCTATTTGCCTCGCACTTTACTGCATCCCCACCCCCGACGAACAGCCGGAACACCCTGATTAACTCAGGTGCGAATCGTTCACGTTTGCAACCGCATCCGCATTTGCATAGGATCTTGCCGATTCCGATTTCGACGACCCCGGGCCTGCCTTCGTGACCGACCGCTCCACCATGCCCCGACACCGCATGCCGCGCCTGGTTCTCGCCGGGTTGCTGGTCAGCCTGCTGATCCATGCCGGCCTGTTGATCCTGGTGAACCGGCAACCCGCCCCGGAACCGATCGAGGACCACGCCGGGGGCGGAGAGCCCATGACAGCGCAGTGGATCGAGCTCGACGAGGCACCCGCAGCGGAGGCCGCAGCCCCGTCCCGGGCCGAGCGACCCGACACGACGCCCCCCTCTCCCCTTTCCAGGCCGGAACGCCACCAGACCG
>NZ_JAWLBP010000071.1:3129-5804 GCF_041687595.1 Guyparkeria sp.
ACAGGGATTCAGCCGCCTCCAGCGAGGCACCCGGCGAATCGAGCGAGCCCGAGCAGCCACCGGGATTCTCGGCCGGCTACCTGGACAACCCGCCACCGAGCTATCCCCGGGCATCCATGCGCCTCCGGCAGGAAGGCGAAGTCCGCCTGAAGGTCACGGTGGATGCGGAAGGTCGACCCACCGACTGGTCGGTGGAGACGTCCAGCGGCCATGAACGCCTCGACCGGGCGGCCATGCAGGCCGTGGAGAAATGGCGCTTCGAGCCGGCCACCCGCGGCGGGAAACCGGTGGCCGGCACGGTCATCGTGCCGATGGAATTCGCGCTGAAGTAAGGCACAGGCATCCGCGGAAGCATCCGCTCACAGGAATCGCAATGGGAATGGTTTGCATTTGTGCCTGCAAGTAATTACGCTCCCCGGCAACCAACAGCGACAAGGCCGACTTCATGAACATCCTGACCGTCTTCGAACACGGTGACGCCGTCCTGATCACGGTATTCGCCATCCTGGCGCTGATGTCGATCGCCACCTGGGCGACGGCCGCGACCCGGCTGCTCGCGCACTTCGACCGCCGGCGGCGCAGCCGCGAGAGCCTGCAGCGCATCGCCGCCAGCCGGCGGGCCGCGGAACTCGACGAAGCCTTCGCCGAGCGCGACGATCCGCCTGCCGTCATCGCCCGCGCCGGGCTGGCCGCCGCACGCGGCTTTCGCGGTCAGATCGGCACCAGCCCCGAGGACAATCCGCAACTGGACGCCGCGTTGATCCGCGGCATCCGCCAGGAGCTCGATCGCCAGGAAACCCGGGTCCAGGCCGGCCAGCTGCTGTTCGCCACCGTGGGTGCGCTGGCCCCGTTCATCGGCCTGTTCGGCACCGTCTGGGGCATCCACGGCGCGCTGCTGGACCTGGCCGGCGTGGAGAACGTCTCCATGGAACGTGTCGCCGGACCACTGGGCGAGGCCTTGGTGGCGACGGCCGCGGGGCTGGGCGCGGCGATCCCGGCGGTGCTGTTCTTCAACCTGTTCAACCGCAGCCATCGCCTCTATCGCCAGACCCTCGAGGCCGCCGCCCACGACGTGCACGCCCTGTTGATGCACGACCCGCAACTGGGCCCGTGGGCACGCGCCGAGGATCGTCGGCCGACCGACATCGAAACCCTGCGCCCGCAGGAGGCCTGAAGATGTCGTTCGGACGACTCGGTGATCACGACGAACCCATGGCGGAGATAAACGTCATCCCGCTGGTGGACGTGATGCTGGTACTGCTGGTGGTGTTCATCGTCACCGCGCCGGTCATCACCCACTCGGTGACGCTCGATCTGCCCAAGGCGAGCAGCGAGCCCCGGGAGCAGGACCCCGAGAGCGTGACGCTCTCGCTGGACGCCGGCGGACAGCTCTATCTCGACGACGAGGCCGTCTCCCGCGACCAGCTGGAAACCGCGCTCACCCAGGCCCGCCGCGACAACGCCGAGATCGTCGTCTACCTGCGGGCCGACGAATCCGTGCCCTACCGCCGGGTCGCACGCGCCATGGCCACGGTCCGGAATGCCGGCGTGGAGCGGCTCGGCTTCGTATCCGACCCGGAGAACTGACCCGATGGACAAGGACACACGCACCCCGCCCCCGGCGAATATTCCACGCATCGAGAGCCACCGCCTGCTCGGGGCCGGCGGCCAGCTGTGGATCCAGCACGCGGGCCAGTGGTACCTGTTGCGCACCACGGCCGCCAACAAGCTGATTCTCACGAAGTAACCAGGAAAAAACCCCGCAAGCCAGCCAGACCGAGGCCCCACCGGGTCACCAGGTCAAGCCAGCCAGCACTGCCAATCGGCCGGTTCCTACCGGCATCACAACGACACGACAGGAGAGCTGACATGACCTTCCGACCCACTCACCGTGGGGCGCTGGCCGCTGCCATCGCCACCGCACTGAGCGCCCCCGCCTTCGCCCAGGAAACCGCCGACGCCGTACCGGTCACCGCCAGCCCGGTGCTCGACCGCATCTCGATCGTCGGCGGCTCTGAGGCGATCCGTGACGTCGCCGGCTCGGCGCACGTGCTTGATCATGAAACGCTGGAGACCATCCCCGGCAACGACCCGATGAAGGTGCTGCGCCAGGTGCCCGGCGTCTACGTCACCGAGGAGGAAGGCCACGGCCTGTTCCCGAACATCTCCATCCGCGGCGCGAACCAGGATCGCAACAGCCGGATCACGGTGATGGAGGACGGCGTGATGATCGCCCCTGCCCCCTACGCCGCGCCGGCCGCCTACTACTTCCCCAATATCGCCCGCATGGACTCGGTCGAGGTGCGCAAGGGCTCCTCGTCGATCGAGTACGGCCCCTACACCATCGGCGGTGCACTCAACATGACCTCCACCCCGATCCCGGGCGAGGCCAAGGGGCGCGTGCGGGTCTCCGCCGGCGAGCGCGACGGCAAGCGCCTGCACGCCTGGTACGGCGACAGCGAGGAGACCTTCGGCTACCTGCTCGAGACCTACCAGGACCGCGCGGACGGTTTCCGTGACCTGGACACCCCGCAGCGCGGCACGGACCAGCCGGGCTACGAGGTCCAGAACTACCTGGGCAAGTTCCGCCTCAACACCCCGGCCAGCGCCGAGCGCTACCAGGAACTGGAACTCAAGCTCGCCCGCGACGAGAAGACCATCGACGAGACCTACCT
>NZ_JAWLBP010000072.1:0-5645 GCF_041687595.1 Guyparkeria sp.
TCGTAGCGGTTGCCGAAGCGGCGGACGTGGTATGGCAGGATCACCGCCCTTCCCATGCGCGCGAGTATTGGCATGGCGGTGTTGGTGGCCGCCGGCAGGCCGAAGAAGGGGATGAAGGCGCTGGTCTTGCCGTGGTAGTTCTGGTCCGGCGCGGTCCAGAGTACGTCACCGGCGCGCAGGGCGCGGACCATGGCGCGGGTGTCCTCGCGGCGGATCAGGCCGGCGAGGTGCTTTTCGCGCCCCTGGTCGATCAGCGCGTCGATCGCCGGGTTGTTGTTGGGGCGGTAGACCGCGTGCACCGGCGCATGGCGCGAGACGAAGTACACGCCCAGTTCCATGTCGGTGACATGCGCGGCGTTTAGGATCACGCCCCGGCCGGCGGCCCGGGCGGCCTCGAGGTGCTCCAGGCCGACAATGCGGTACTCGGGCACGCGGTCCAGGTTGCCGAACCAGCCCCAGAACCCCTCGCAGATGCCCGCGCCGAGTCGGGCGAGGTGCTCGTCGATGAGGTCTTCCCGTGCGGCGGTGGACCATTCGGGGAAGGCCACGGCCAGGTTCGCCCGCATGACGTGGCGGCGCTTCTTGAGAGTCCGGGCCATCACCCAGCCGAGTCCATGTCCCAGCCTCAGGCGTGCGCGCTGCGGCAGGGAGGCGACCAGGCGTGGCAGCAACGACAGGGCGAAGCGGGCCGCCTGGAGGCGTCGGCTCGGACGGTTTGTGCGGGTTCGGCTCATGGGATGCCAATTCTAAGGGATAATGCCGGCATGCGCTCAGGACAGCGGACAGTCAGACGAATGCCGATGATCGATACCGGTAACCGGACGCCACGGGCGGGCATGCACCCGGGAGCCCGGCCATGAGGCGTTGGCATTACCGGCTGATGCTGGCCGCGCTCGCCCCCTGGCTCGTGATCGACGCCCTGCGTCGTCACCGTCGGGCGCAACCGGGCCAGCGCCGCCGGTTCGAGCAGTTCGGGCGGCTGCGCCAAGGCCTGCCTACCGGCGGGATCTGGCTGCATGCCGTCTCGCTGGGCGAGGTGCGTGCCGCCGCCTCGCTCATCCGTGCCCTGCGCGTACGCTGGTCGGGTTTGCCCGTCGTGGTCAGCACCACCACCGAGACGGGGGCCGAGGCCGCCCGCGCGCTCGGGGTGCCTCATTTCTATGCCCCCTACGATCTGGCCCCGGTCCAGCGTCGTGTGCTGCGTGAACTGCAACCCACGCTGGTGCTGATCATGGAGACCGAGCTCTGGCCGAACCTCGTGCGCGAGGCTCGCCGGGCCGGGGTGCCGCTGGTGATCGCCAATGCCCGCCTGTCGGACCGCTCCTGGCGGCGCTATCGTCGCTGGGGTGGTGCGCTGCTCCGGGAGGTGCTGGCGGACATCGACCTCATCTGTGCCCAGTCGGCGATGGATCGTGAACGGTTCGCGAGCCTCGGTGCCGCCCGCGTGGAAGACTGCGGCAACCTCAAGTTCGACCTGGCGCTGCCCGACCTCGCGGACGACCTGCCGGCGGGTCGTGTCCATACCTGGCTTGCGGCCAGCACGCATCCGGGGGAGGACGGGCAGGTGCTCGACGCGCACCAACTCGTCAGGGAGCGGTTTCCGGATGCTCGCCTGATCCTGGTGCCGCGCCATCCCGAACGAGCCGACGACGTCATGCGCCTGGTGGAAGACCGCGGGTTGACCGTCGCGCGTTGGCAAAGGGCGGGTGCCACGGATGCCGAGGTCGAGGTGGTCGACCGTGCCGGGCTGCTCGCCGGGCTGTTCGCCGAGGTTCCGGTGGTGTTCATGGGCGGGTCACTGGTGCCCACCGGTGGACACAACCCCATCGAGCCGGCGGCCGCCGGACGAGCCGTCCTGCACGGTCCGCACGTGAACAATTTCCGCGCGGTGTTTGCGGCCCTGGAATCGCAAGATGCCAGTCTGGGCGTGGTAGATGCGAGCGAACTGGGCGAGCGGGTCGCATGGGCTTTCGCGCATGCCGGGGAATGGGCCGGGTGCGGGGAGCGGGCGAGGGCAGTGATCGCCGAGCATCGCGGCGCGACCGACCGGGTGGTCGAGCGGCTCGCTCGCTGGCTGGATCGCGCTTGACCGAGGCGCGTCTGCCCGGCGTGTACCGGGAGTCGGCCGCCGAGGCCTACTCCTCTTCGTCCACCGTGCGGCGGGCGCGTTCGAGTACCCGCTGCATCATGTCGGTGTCCGTGACGGACCCGCGCTCGTCGTCGCGGTCCCGCCCCATCAGCGGGGCGATCAGCGCGTTGGTCTCCTGCTCGGTGAGTTGGCGGTTGATCTCCTCGAGGTCGGCCACGGTGAGCTGGCCGGTATCCGCCTTGAGCTGCAGCAGGTTGGTAATGTAGCTGTAGCGGGCATCGAGGTAGTTGGCCATCGCCTCGAAGACCCGGAGCTCGGCGTTCAGCACGTCGACGATCGTCCGGGTGCCCACGCCATAGCCGGCCTCGGTGGCCACCAGGCTGGTCCGGGCGGACTCGACCGCCTGCCGGAAGGCCGTGATCTGGCTGATCGAGGTTTCCACGCCGCGGTAGCTGTCCGATGTCTGCTGGCGGACCTGGCGACGCTGGCCGTTAAGGTCGAACTGGCTGCGCTGGTAGTCGAAGGCCGCCTGGCGGGAGCGCGAGTTGATTCGCCCGCCGGTGTAGATCGGCATTTCCACCTGCACGCCGACCGAGCCGTTCAGCGAGCCACGACGGTCCTGCCGGGTCATGCCACCACCGGTGTAGCTGTTGTCGAAACCGTATTGGGCATTGAGGCCTACCGTCGGCATCCGCGCCGAACGGTTGATGTCGACCGCCTGCTGGGCGATCTGCGTGCCGACTGCTGCGCTCTGCAGCCCGAGGTTCTGGGCGAGAGCCAGTTCGATCCATTGCTCCGGATCGGCCGGCTCCGGCAAGGCCACGTCGAGGTTCGTTCGGATGTCGTCGAGGTCCGTGACGGGCTGGCCGATGATGGTTTCCAGCGCGGCGAGGGCGTTGTTGAGCTCGTTGCGGGCCGTGATGATCTGTGCGTTGGCCTGGTCGTATTCCGACTGGGCGTCGGCGACATCGGTAACCGCCACCAGGCCGACCTCGTACTGGCGCTGGGCCCGTTCGAGCTGCCGCTTGAGCGCGGCCCGGTTTGCCTGGGCCAGTTGCAGTTGCGCATCGGCATTGAGCACCTGGAAGTAGGCCTGGCCGGTACGCAGGATCAGGTCCTGGCGCGCCTGCACGTAATCGATGTCGGCCTGGTGGACCTGCAGTTCCGCGCGCCCGAGCTCGAGCTGATCGGTGCGGTTGAAGATGCTCTGTTCGAGTGTCAGCGCGATGTTGCCGCCAAAGCCGTCAGTGCTGTCCGCGCCGGGGATCTCGCCGATGGTGGTGTCGGTCCGGTCGAACTGCACTCCCGCGCCCGCGCCCACCTGCGGCAGCAGGTCCGCCCGCTCGATCGGGATGTTCTGCTCGATCGACAGGCGCTGCTGCTCCGCGGCGCGCAGTTGCTGATCGTTCTGCTCGGCCAGCGCATAGATGTCCAGCAGATCGGCTGCAGTGGCCTGGGTGGCGTGCAGCGAAAGCCCGAGGCCGACGGCCAGCGACAGCGTGGCCCGGCGCAGTACCGTCTGCCCGCGAGAGGCCGGGGAGGGTTGGGAGCGGCGGCTGGCTGACATGATCGAGAACCCCTGGCTGGAATTAGATAGCCCGTTAATGTTTATCGAACCTTACCTTACGGTCGGGCGCCTGGACAAGCGCCACGACGCGCCGCGCGTGCCAAAAGTGGCACGCGGCGCGTGTTCAGAGCTTAGCGCATAAGACGACCCATATGAGCCCCGGGGCGGCGCTGCCCGGCGGCAGGCGTCGAGTCGGACTTACAGCGAGAACGTCGCCTGCGGCTCGGCCCCGATGAGATAGGCCGTGCGGGTCTCGAACAGGGAGTCGGTACGGAATTGGGTCTCGGATTCCCGGGTCACCATGGAGACGGTCTGGATCGGGCCGGTGCCGGTGATGGCCAGCAGGCGACCGCCGATGTTGAGCTGGCGGTAGTTCGATTCCGGCATCTCGGCGCGGGCGCCCGTGTACACGATCACGTCGAAACGTTCGTCGGCGGCCCAGCCGTCATGCGCGTCGCCCGTTTCCAGGACCACGCGCTCGAAGCCCAGATCCGCGAGCAGGCCGCCGGCCCGCTCGGTGAAGTCCTTGAAGATATCCACCGACCGGACGCTGTTGCCCAGCGAGGCCAGTGCCGCGGTGAAGAAACCGGTACCCGTTCCGATCTCGAGGACCCGCTCGCTCGGCTGGACCTGCAGGTGCTGGAGGATGCGCCCTTCGACGACCGGCGGCAGCATGGTCTGGCCGTGGCCGATCGGCACCGCGACGTCGGCGAAGGCATGCGACTGCTGGTCGTCCGGGACGAACCGTTCGCGAGGCACATTGAAGAACACCTCCAGAACGCGCTTGTCGAGCACGTCCCAGGGACGGATCTGCTGCTCGACCATGTTGAAGCGGGCCAGTTCGATGTCGGTGGGCATGATTCGGATCTGTTCCTGATTGAAAGGACAAGTGCGCGGTAATTTACGGGTTTTGCGCACGGCGGGCAACTTGCGCACGGCGGGGTGCCGGCGCCTCGCTTCCCGAGGGCGCACGCGCCGGCCCGTCCCCGGCGGGGCCTGCCGCAGTCGCGCAAGTGTCTGAAAGGCGGTGGTCGAGCTTGTCATTTGCCCTGCCCTGGGGTAGCGTCACGCCAATCGACGGCCACCGTTTTCGGCGGCCGTCATCCACAGACTAGGGGTGCCGCCGACCCGAGCGGGGGAGGCGGCTGAGAAACACCCTTGGAACCTGATCCGGCTTGCATCGGCGTAGGGAAGTCTGTCTGGCACAACCGGGATCCCCTCCTCGTGTCCAGTCGGCGCTCGTCGTGCATGCCCCAACCGATGCACAGGTGGCATACCCATGAGCGCAATCCCCAGCGATTTCCTGCAGAAGACCGCGAAACTTTCCGAGACGGTCATCGCCCCGTTCCCGGCCAGCCACAAGCGCTACGCGGTCGGTTCGCGTCCCGACATCCGCGTCCCGTACCGCGAGATCAGCCAGACGGCGACCCAGAACGATTCCGGCATCGTTTCCAACCCGCCGATCCCGGTCTACGACACCTCCGGCCCGTATACCGACCCGGATGTGGAGATCGACCTGCTCAAGGGGCTCGAGCCGCTGCGACAGGAATGGATCGACGAGCGGGGTGACACCGAGCAGCTCGACGGCCCGACCTCCCGCTTCGGCCAGGAGCGCCTGACCGACGAGAAGACCGAGAACCTGCGCTTCTCGCACATCCGCCCGCCGCGGCGGGCCAAGGCCGGCGCCAACGTCACGCAGATGCACTACGCCCGTAAGGGGGTCATCACCCCCGAGATGGAATACGTCGCCATCCGCGAGAACAACCGTCTGCAGGAAATGCGCGCCGATCCGCGCTACGCGAAGCTCCTGCGCCAGCACCCGGGCGAATCCTTCGGCGCGTCGATCCCCGACGAGATCACGCCCGAGTTCGTCCGTGACGAGATCGCCCGCGGTCGGGCGATCATCCCGGCGAACATCAACCACCCGGAAATCGAGCCGATGATCATCGGCCGGAACTTCCGCACCAAGATCAACGGCAACCTCGGCAA
>NZ_JAWLBP010000073.1:0-5340 GCF_041687595.1 Guyparkeria sp.
GGCCGGAACGTTGAACACCATGACCTGCGCTTCGGGAATCGCCCATAGCTCCGCATTCAGGCGCCCCACGATCGCCGCCGGTTGCAGCTGTGGATCCTCGCGCTCGGACCAGTCTTTGAGCACAACCACGCCGAAACCCATGTTCGACCCGATACCGCTGAGCAGCGAGTAGCCGCCGATCGCGATGACGTCACTGACCGCCGGGTCGGAGCGAATCGTTTCGGTCAGCTGGTCCATGACCGCGGCGGTGCGGTTGCCGGAGGCAGCGTCCGGCAACTGCACATCGACGAACAGGAAGCCCTGGTCTTCCTCGGGCACGAACCCGGTCGGCGTGGTCGAGGCCAGCCAGGCGACGACGGCCAGTATGCTCACGAAGACCGCGGCGGCCAAGCCGGTTCGGGCCAGGATGCGAGCGATCAGCCAGCGGTATCCACGACTGAGCCGGTCGATCAGAAACTCGACCGGCTTGAGCCAGCCGATCGGCTCGGCTCCCCCCCGCAGAAGCAGCGAGCTGAGTGCTGGCGACAGGGTCAGGGCAACAGCCATGGAAATCAGCACGGCGAAGCAGATCGTCACCGCGAACTGGCGGAATAGCTCACCGGTGATGCCGGGCAGGAACGCCACCGGGACAAAAACCGCCAGCAGCACCATCGTCGTCGAAAAGATCGGGGCGGTGATCTCGCGCATCGCCTGAGCGACAGCCTGCTTGACTTCCATGCCCTTCTCGTGGATCAGCCGATCGACGTTTTCGATCACCACGATGGCATCGTCGACCACGATGCCGATCGCCAGGACCAGGCCGAACAGGGTGATCAGGTTGATCGAGTAGCCCATCACCGCCATGAAGGCGAAGGTGCCGATCAGCGAGACCGGGATGGCGATGGCCGGAATCAACGTGGCGCGCAGGCTTTGCAGAAACAGGAAGACCACCAGGATGACCAGCGCGATGGCTTCAAACAGGGTATGCACGACCTCGCGGATGGACTCGTCGATGAAGCGCGTGCTGTCAAACAGAATGGCGTATTCGAGGCCGTCCGGAAACGAGACCGCGAGGCGCTCCATTTCGGCCCGTGCGCGCTCGGCCACGTCCAGCGCATTGGCCTCGGGCAGCTGGTAGAGCACGAGAAAGGCGGTGTCGCGGCCGTTGAGACGCGAGGTGGCGAAGTAGGAACGCGCACCCAGTTCGACCCGGGCAATGTCCTGTAGCCGGATGACCCGGCCGTCGTCGCCGAGCCGGATCACAGTCTGGCCGAATTCGCCGGCCTCGCTCAGGCGTCCTTCGCTGCGGATATTGAAGGTGAAGAGCTGGTCGGGCGGAGCCGGCTCCTGGCCCAGGGAACCGGCGGCGACGATCTGGTTCTGCTCGCGTACAGCCGCATTGACATCACCCACGGTGATGCCGAGCAGGCTCATCCGCTCCGGATCCAGCCAGATCCGCATCGCGTACTCGCTTGTGCCCAGTACCGACGCTTCGGCTACGCCCGGTATCCGGGCCATGTTCTCCAGCAAGGTGGTCGTGGCGTAGTTGCTCAGAAACAGGGCATCCAGTTCGGGGCGCTCGGAGAACAGGTTGATCCCCATCAACATGTTGCTCGACTGCTTGCGCACTACCACGCCCTCGCGCCGAACCTGCTCCGGCAATTGACTCTCGGCGAGCGTGACCCGGTTCTGCACGTTGACCTGGGCCATGTCGACATCGGTGCCAGTGGCGAAGGTCACGGTGATCGCCGCCACGCCGTCGCTGGTGGCGGCGGACTCGATGTAGATCATGCCCTCGACGCCGTTCAGACGCTGCTCGATGGGACGAATCACGGCATCGGCGACGGTCTCGGCGCTGGCGCCGGGATAGATGGCGCGAACCTGGATCTGCGGAGGCGCCAGGTCTGGATACATGTTGACCGGCAGGGTCTGCAGGGCAAGCAGGCCAGCCATGGTGATGAGGATGGACAGGACGAAGGCCGCCTTCGGCCGGTTGAGGAAGAACTCGGTCACGGTCGAATCAGGTCCACTGGAGCCAGAAGGCCGGTGGCATCATCCCAGTCGTACGTGGCCGTCTCGACGGCACTGCCGGCGCGCACCTTCTGCAGACCCTCGACGACGACCCGATCACCCGGTTCGAGACCGGCGGCCACGACAGAGGCGGCGCGCAACTCGCGCTCCAGCATGATCTGGCGCTCGGAGACGGTCTGATCCGGCTGCACGACCAGGACGAAATGGCCGAGCAGGTTGCGGCGAACCGCCTGTTGCGGCACCAGCAATGTCGCTTCCTGTTCACGGGAGGCGATTTCGACCGTCGCGAACAGGCCGGGGACCAGCTCATCGTCGGGGTTGGGGAAACGCGCGGTGATCTGCGCCGTGCCGGTACTTTCATCCACGGCGATATCGATGAAATCCAGTTGGCCCGGCCATGGATAGCGTTCGTCACCCTCCAGCAGCAGATGAATCTGCAGCTGGTCCGCATCCAGGCCGCTATTACGCAGCCGGACCACCTCCCGGAATTCGCGATCGGTCAGCTGGAAACGGGCTACGATCGGGTCGGTTGCCAGCAGCCTGGCCAAGGTGCCGGACACTGGGCCGACCACGTTGCCGACAGTGGCAACGGTGTCCCCCACGCGTCCGTCGATGGGAGCACGGATAATGGCGTACTCGAGGTTCAGCCAGCTTTGGGCAAGGGCGGCTTCTGCTGCCGCCAGCGCCGATCGCGCCTGATTGACCGCGTCACGCAGCTTGTCAAGGTCGGCGGCCGAAAGGAAATCCCGCTCCGCGAGCTCCAAGCCGCGGTTCAGGTTTCGCTCGGCGACTTCCAGCGCGCTGCGGGGCGCCTCCACCTGGGCCTGGGCCTGCCTGAGCTGTTCGCGCAGTTCCTCGTCGTCGAGCCGAAACAGCACGTCCCCGGCGCTGACACGCGCTCCGCGATCGAACAGAACCGCCGCCACTTCGGCTTCCACCCGTGCCACAACCTGCACGGCTTCCGCCTCCTCGGTGCGAGCGCTGAAGCGCCATTCGCGATTGATCTCGACCGGGCGGATTTCGTAGACCCCGACTCCGACCGGCGCAGAGGGTGGAGGCGGATCTTCCGGACTGCAGGCGGTTAGGCTGAGAAAGGCGATAAGGAAGATCACGAAAATGCCCCTCATCGCGAACTTCCCCCGGTGCTGTAGCGGCACGTCATTTCTAATCCTGGGTCGTTGGTGGAACCAATATTTACGGGGAGAAATGCAACTCGTCGGGCTTGTTTAATACAAAAGCGGACACTCGACCGGGAGAATGCGCATCAGTCCAGTCGTGACAAGCGGGGACAAGGTTGCGTCGGGTTCCCTGTTCCAGACCCCCTGAACCTTATTCCACTGCTCCCGGCCGGTTTCGAGCGACTTCAACGCCAGATCCTCCGCCACCTCGCCACGAACCGGTGACGCGGTGCAGCCGAATCACAGCACCGCGCTGGCAAACAAAAATCTTCGCAGCATCCGCCCCCCACGACTGCCGTCATCGTGCATGGGCAAAGGCACGACTGCGGAGACGCGCACGTCGGAGCCACAGGTTGTCACCTGCCCTTCAAGCCATTGGATTTGATCCAGCACTTTGTATCAGGCAACCTTACATCTGTAAAATGCAATATTGATAAAACAACCATAACAGACACGCATGGACCACCTAGATCTTGACCTCCGCGAATTGAATCAGGTGCTGGCCATCGCTGCGGAAGGCAGTTTTGCCCACGCCGCGCGCCGGCTTCATATCAGCCAGCCCGCTTTGAGCCGAAGCATCCAGGAGGTGGAGCGCAAGACCGGCTTGCGCTTGTTCGAGCGCGGACGCCAGGGAGCGACCCCCACCGATGTGGGCCGGATGGTGTTGCGCCACGCAGAAACCGTCACGGCGGCCGCCTGGGACCTGCAGCGGGAGCTGGCCTTGATCCGGGGTCTGGATACGGGCGCGTTGCGGATCGGGACCGGGGTGTTCCCACCCGAGCTTTTCCTCGGGCAGGCCCTGGGGGACCTCGCGCGACACGGCAAGGGGATCTGCTTGCGCATGGTCGCTGGCTCGGCACCCGATCTCCTGACATTGCTGCGGAAACGTGAGCTGGACCTGCTCGTGGCCGACCCTGCCTGGCTGGAGAAATCCACCGATGTGAGCGTGGCCGAGATGTCTTCGCACGAGGCCTACCTGGTGGTACGGGCCGGCCACCCTCTGCTGGAACGCCCTGCCCTCACCCTGGAGCAGGCCGCCGCGTATCCATTGGTGACCTCATCCACCGTCCCGCCACGCATCGCCCGACTCTCCACGCAGGGGCAGTCGAGACATGCCAGGATGCAGGCGGCGTTGGGCCGGTGGCTCCCAACGATGTACACGGATTCCATCGCCATGATGAAGGACACCGTCCGCAGATCGGACGCGGTGACGATTCTTTCGCTCTACATGGTGCGCCACGAGCTTGACCGCGGGGAACTGAAGGTCCTCCCGATTGCACTCCCCTGGATCACAACAAGGTTTGCGTTCCTGTACCTGTCCCACCGAACCCTCAGCCCATTGGCCGAGGCCTTGATCCAGGCCGCAACGGCAGCGGCGAGCGCGGTGCAGGAGGAAGAACGGCTGCTGAGCCAGCGCTGGATTGCTGGCGGGGCCAAAGAGTCGACGCCTGCCTCCCCAACTGGAAAGCGCCGACGCGCGGTTCGATGAGCTCGGGATTCCTGACACGGGCAGTGGGTAGATGTCCGCGACATCTGCAAAAATATGGTCCCGTATTTGCGACGGCGGGCTTACCGCTCGCGCTCGATGATCCTTCTTGTCCTTGTGCGGGGGACCTGGCTTCCGATGTGAATCCACTCCCTCGCCTGTCGCGACGGATTCATCCCCGCCGCGTGGATCAGCCTGACTTTCATAGCGTGTGGATGACCGCATCTCGTCAATGACCGGTCGCCGGCCGGGAAGAACCCAACGCCCGTTCTGGGTCGTCACCCGCTCCCGCCAGACGATGCAGACTGCGAGTCACTCGTCAGCGACGGCTGCCGGTCACAGGGCAGCGTCGTGCATCGGGCTGCCATCAGGTCATCGACCCTTCATGTAGGCTCTGGCCTTGACACCAGCAATTCATCTCGTGCCGCTCATTCTGATGCAGAATGGCGTAGTGATCTCGATTCCGCTGTTTCTGAGCTGGCACGGGCTGACGTAACCCGATTGAAACAATGATCTGCGACCCTTCGCGTTCCCATTGCTCGTTTGGTCGCCGCATGGACATTATCGTTGCCGTCGCCGCTGGCATCGCGGCCCTTTTTCTGCTGAATCTTCTCAGTTACCGCATTTTGAAACCCCGAATTATCCGGGAGCGTCAGAAATGGGACT
>NZ_JAWLBP010000074.1:0-5215 GCF_041687595.1 Guyparkeria sp.
CCGCCGATCAGGGTGACGGCCAGCGGTCCCCAGAAGGTGGAGGTGGTCAGGGGCACGAAGGCGAGCACGGCGGCGAGCGCGGTGAGCACCACGGGCCGCGCACGGCGGATGGTCGCCTCAATCACCGCCGTGTGCCGGTCGTCGCCGGCGCGGCGATTCTCGTCGATCTGCCCGACGAGTATCAGGGTGTTGCGCATGAGTATCCCGGCCAGCCCGATCAGCCCCAGCAGGGCGACGAAGCCGAACGGCTTGCCGAACAGCGCCAGCGCGCCGGCGGCCCCGATCAGCCCCAGCGGCGCGGTCAGCAGCACCATGAACAGCCCGGGGAAGGAGCGCATGTTGAGCATGATCAGGGTGAGCATCAGGATCACCATCAGCGGCATCACCGCCTTGAGCGAGTCCTGCGCCCGCCCGGACTGCTCGACCGTACCGCCGATCTCGAGCCGGTAGCCTTCTGGAAGGCTCTCGCGGATATCGGCCAGGTCCGCCCAGCTGGCGAAGGTGGCGTCCGGCGGCTGCGCGCCGCGGATCTCGGCGTTGACGTTGATGTACGGGGTCTGGTTGCGGCGCTTGAACACCGGCAGCTCGTGTTCGACCACCACGTCGCCGAGTTGGGCCAGCGGTACGGTCCGCCCCGACCCCGTGCGTATCGGCAGGGTCTCGAGACTGGCCGGGTCACGGGCGACGTCCGGCTCGCCCATCACCACCACGTCGATGCCGCGGATGTCCTCGCGCAGTTGCGTGGCGATCTGTCCGTTGATCAGCCCGGCAAGCTGCTCCTGCACGCCAGCGGGCGTGAGCCCCAGCTGGGCCAGCCGGGCGGGATCGAGCTCGACATGCAGGCCGGGCATGGCGTCGCCCCATTCCAGATGCGGGTCGACCAGGTGCGGATTCTCCCCCATCACCGCCCGGACCCGTTCGCCGATCGCCACCAGCCGCTCGACGTCCGGTCCCATGACGCGGAACTGCACCGGCCACACCACTGGCGGGCCGTAGAGCAACGGATGCGGGCGCACGCGAGCCTCGGGGAAGGCCCCGTCGGCGATCATCGCCTCCATCCGTTCGCGCAGGGCCTCGCGCGCCTCGGCATCCTCGGCCACGGCGATGATCTTGGCGAAGCCCGGGTCGGGCAGTTCGGGGTTGAGCGCGAGGAAGAAACGCGGCGCACCGCGCCCGATGTAGGTCGACAGCGATTCCAGTGCCGGGTCGTCTTCGATCGACGCGGCCACCCGTTCGGCCACCCGGCGGGTGGCCTCCACCGAACTCCCCTCCGGCAGCTGGATGTCGATCAGGAGCTCCGGGCGGTCGGAACTGGGGAAGAACTGCTTGGCCACGCCCTTGCCCATCAGCACCGCCGAGGCGGCGAACAGGATCAGCGTCGCGCCAACTACCCACCAGCGATGACGCACGCAGCCGGTGACCACCCCCCGCAGGGCCCGGTAGGGGCGCGAGTCGTACATTCCACCGGGATGTGGCTCAACTTTCGGCAACAGCTTCACGCCCAGGTAGGGCGTGAACACCACGGCCACGAACCACGAGGCAATCAGCGAGATGCCCAGGATCCAGAAGATGTTGCCGGCGTACTCGCCGACATTGGACTGGGCGAAACCGATGGGCACGAAACCGACCACGGTAATCAGCGTGCCAACCAGCATGGGCATGGCGGTGACCGTCCAGGCGTGGGCGGCGGCGGCCACGCGGTCGGCACCCTCCTCGAGCTTCACCAGCATCATCTCGATGGCGATGATCGCGTCGTCGACGAGAAGCCCGAGCGAGAGGATCAGCGCGCCCAGGGTGATGCGGTCGAGGTTCTTGCCGGTGATCTGCATGACCACGAAGGTCATCGCCAGCGTCAGCGGCACCGCGAACGCGACCACGAGGCCGGCACGCAGCCCCAGCGCGAGAAAGCCCACCAGCATCACCACGCCCAGGGCGAGCAAGAACTTGACCTGGAAGGTGTCCACGGCCAGGCGAATGGCATCGGCCTGGTTGGTCACCTTCTCCAGCCGCACGCCCTCGGGCAGGTCGCCGACGATGCGTTCCTCGAAGGCCGTCAGTCGCTCGCCGAGTTTCAGGCCGTTGGTGTTGGCCGACATGATCACGCCCACCATCAGGGCCCGCTCTCCGTTGTTCTCCACGACGAAGGCGGGTGGGTCGGCCAGACCGCGGACCACCTCGGCGACGTCAGAGATCCTCAGCACCCGGTCGCCGACGACCAGCGGGGTCGCGCCGATCCGCTCGATCGCCTGCGTGCCGCCGCCGTCAAGCCCCGGGCCGACGCGGACATAGAGGCGGGGACCGTCGGTCTCGATTCGCCCGCGTGCGGTCATCCGGTTTTGCCCGGCGATGGCCGCGGCCACCGCGTCGAACTCCAGGCCCAGCGACTGGATGCGTGCCGGGTCGAGGCGGATCTCTACACGGTCGGCCTGCTCGCCGATCAAGTGCGCTTTGGCCACGCCGTCGACCCGCAGGGCCTCGCGACGCAACGTCTCGCCGGCACGCACCAGCTCGCGCTGTTCCACCCCGGGCGCGGTCAGGGCATAGAGGGTGAAATAGACGTCCGTGAAATCGTCGTTGAAGTAGGGCCCGGCCACGCCCGGGGGCAGCTCGACCTCGGCATCGGAGAGGTGCTTGCGCACCTGGTAGAAGACGTCGGGGACTTCCTCGGGCGGGGTGAATTCCTCGAAGTTGATCCGCAGATACACCGAGCCGGGTCGGGCCACGGTCTCGACGAAATCGAAGTACGGTACGTCGCCCAGTGCCCGCTCGAGCGGCTCGCCGACCTGCTCCTGCATCTCGCGGGCGGTCGCTCCCTCCCAGTGGGCCTCGGCAAGCATCACCTTGAGCGTGAAGACCGGGTCTTCGGCCCGGCCCAGCGAGACGAAGGCATACAGCCCGGCGGCCGCCACCAAGAGGATGAGGTAGAGGGTGATCGCCCGCTCGCGGACCGCCAGCGCGGACAGGTTGAAGCGGCCCGTGGCGCCCTCCCCGCTCAAGGGCGCTCTCCGTCGGCCGCGCCGGCAGCCAGCTCCCCGGCGTTGCGAGGCCGCACGCTCTGGCCGTCATGCAGCCGATTGACGCCGACGGCCACCACGGGGGTTCCCTCGGGCAACTCGGTCTCGATCACCGCGTAGGATTCCTCGATCGCCCGGACGATGACCTCGACGGCATGAACCCGGTCGCCCTCGACGCGGTAGACCTGCGGATTACGGTCACGGGCGAACAGGGCCCCGACGGGCACCTGCCGCACGGAGCGCTCGCCGGCGAATTCCAGGCGGGCCGTCTGCCCGATCTCCCACGGCCGATCGCGATCGGCCGCCGGTTCGAGGCGGTAGCGCGCGGCGAAGGTGCGGCTGGCAGGGTCGGCTGCGCCGGCGACCGAATCGATCCGTGCCTCCATTTCGACGGCGTCCGCCTCCAGCCACGCCACGGCCGTATCGGGAAGCCCGGAGAGACGCCGCTCGGGAACGGCCACCTCCACCAGCCGACCCTCGTCGGCCGCCAGCCGGAGTACAGGCTGCCCGGCGGCGACCACGTCACCGACATCCGCGAGCAACTCGACCATCACCCCGGTGAAGGGCGCGGGCAGCTCGGCGTAATCGAGCGCGTTGCGAGCCTCGCTCAGGCGGGCCTCGGCGCTGGCAACCTGCGACTCGGCCGCCTGTTGCCTCGAAACCGCCTGGTCCAGCGCCTGTCGACTGGCGACCGTGCGCTCAAACAGATCACGGGTGCGATCGAGCTCCTGCCGGGCCAGGGTCGCCTCGGCACGCGCCTGGTCCCGCTCGGAGCGCGCGGAATCCACGCGGGCGCGCAGGTCACGGGCATCCAGGCGGGCCAGCGGCTCGCCGGCCTCGACCCGCTGGCCACGGCGCACCAGCCGTTCGCTGATCCGTCCACCGACCTGAAACCCCGCCGTCGCGCTCGTCTCGGCCACCACCTCGCCGACCAGCGCGGGGCGATCCGCCACTCCGGCGCGCAGTGGGGCGACCAGCACCACCGGCACGTCGGCCGTGCTCTCGTCCGCGGCGGCATTCACCGGCAGGACGAGTGCGAGACCCAGAAGGGCGATCCAGGCCACAAAAATCGCGTGAACGTTTGCCATACTCACCGCGTTTCCCTCACTGCATCCATCTCGCACCATCATTCCATGTCCGCCGATACCGTCATCGTCTGGTTCCGCCAGGATCTGCGTCTCGCCGACAACCCGGCGCTGGATGCCGCGTTGGCGTTTGCAAACATCATACCCGTGTACATCCTACCGCCCGAGAATCCGGGGGAGGGGCGTGACGGCTTTCTTCGCGGAGGCGCCAGCCGCTGGTGGCTGCATCAGAGCCTCTCGGCGCTCGACCGCGATCTTCGCGGGAAGGGAAGCCGCCTGATCGTCCGCCGTGGTGAGCCGGCCGCGGCACTGGCCCGACTCGCCGCCGAGTCCGGCGCCACGGCCGTGCAGTGGAACCGACGACTCGAGCCGGCCGGCATCGCGACCGACCGAGCGGTAAAGCAAGCGCTGCGCGACGAGGGCCTGTCCGTGCGGTCGTTCGCCGGCAACTACCTGCACGAGCCGTGGAACGTGCTCAACAAGCAGGGCGCGCCCTACAGGGTGTTCACGCCCTACTGGAAGGCGCTGCTCGCCGAGGGCATCGACCTGCCGGTCCTGCCCGAGCCCGACCGACTGCCCCCGGTGGACGAGGCCATTGATGGCGAGACAATCGACTCCCTCGGGCTACTGCCTCGGCTTGACTGGGCCGACGGCTTTTCCGAGTGGTGGACACCCGGCGAGGTCGGCGCCTGGGATCGTTTCGAGTCCTTTGTCGACGAGGTTTCCCGCTACCACGAGACCCGCAACCGGCTCGACCTGGATGGCACCTCGCGGCTGTCGCCGCACCTGCACTTCGGCGAGATCTCCCCGCGCCAGGTCGTCGCCCGGGTTCGGAGCGAATACCCGGATGCCCTCGACGACAAGGGGCCGGAGCACTTCCTGCGCGAGGTCGGCTGGCGCGAGTTCGGCGCAAACCTGCTCTACCACTTCCCGCAGACGAAAACCGACAACCTCGACGCGCGTTTCGACCACCTGCCCTGGCGCAACGATCCCGATCACATCGCCGCCTGGCAACGCGGCGAGACCGGCATCCCGGTAGTCGACGCGGCCATGCGGGCGCTCTGGGCCACCGGCTGGATGCACAACCGCGCCCGGATGATCGTCGCGTCCTTCCTG
>NZ_JAWLBP010000075.1:0-5063 GCF_041687595.1 Guyparkeria sp.
TCGCGGCGTTCTTCCTGCCGCTGTTCCCGGCCAGCCTCGTGTTCAATCGCCTGGCCGCCGGCATTGCCAACCCGTTCGCTCGCCTGGCGCTGTTCATTGTCTGGCCGCAGATCGGCGTCGCCCTGATCCTCTGGGGCGACCTCGCCCCGGCCGGCACGGTACTGGCAATTTGGGCGACCCTGAGCGCGATCTTCTACGCCTTCCGGATGCTCACCGTGCGCGAAGTCGGCCGCTGGGCCGCCATGCTGGCCAGTTCCGCCTGGCCGCTGGTGTGGCTGTTCGTGATGCAGGGACCGACCGAGGCCGACCTGATCGCCTTCACGCTGGCGATCACCGCCGCACCGGTCCTGATGCTGCTGGTGCGCGACGCGCTGGCCCGCCGGCTGGAAGCCGCCTACACGGGCCTGCACGGCGGCCTGGCGCGCGACCTGCCTCGGCTGTCCGGGGTCATCGTGGTGGCCACGCTCGCGGCAATGGCCCTGCCCCTGTTCCCGGGTTTCTTTGCCCTGCTGGCCGTACTTGGCGGCGCCACGCTCGGGGTCGCCATCGGCGTCCTGCTGACCTGGCTCCTCTGGAGCTGGGCCGGCGCACGGCTGCTGCAGGGCACGATATTCGGCCCGCGTAGCGGCCCGATCGCCGCCGACCTGCCCGTTTCGACCACCTGGCTGGTCGCCGGAATGATCGTGGTGATCGTGGCTGCCGGACTGCTCTGGACTGGAGGTGCTGTATGACTCTTCCCCTCGGACGCGGACTGAAGATCCGTTCGATGGTGCACATGGCCGCGGAGCCAATCCCGAATTTCTGGCCGATGCGCACCTTCATCCACCACAACCCGCTGCACGGGCTGGAGGACCTGCCCTTCCCCGAGGCGGTCGAGCGTGGTGAGGAATTGTTCCACGGTCGCGGCTTTCTGCCGCGTGCCGACTACCAGCGCCTGTTCAACGAGGGCCGCGTCGATCGCGACACCCTCGAGGCCAGCGTGGCTGCGGCGCTCGAGAAGCGCCCTGCCCTGCAGGCGATCGGCGGGCAGGACTTGCTCTGCACGTTGCTGACCGAGCGGCGTGATCCGGTGATTCCCAAGCGCACCGTCGCCGATGTCGACGACGTCGCTGCCGCCCTGCACCACCGGTCCGGCGAGCCGACGCCGATGGACGTCGAGACGCTGGCCGAACGCCTGCGTGGCTGCTTCCCCGCCGAGCGTCCGTTCTACGAGGCACTCGACCTGCTGTACGGCACCCGCATCGGCGAGACGCTCGACGAGCTGCTGATCAAGACCTGCCTCGATTTCTTCGACGAGGGGCAATCGGCCTGGCAGATGCCGGGGCGCGAGCAGGGCCTGTTCACCGCCTGGAGCGCGCTGGCCCGTCGCAACCTGCGCCTGTTCCTGCGCGGGCTGCATATCAAGAAGATCCTGGTGCAGAGCGAGACCCCCGAGGGGATCATCGCCTACATCCTCGACGAGCTGGGCATCCCGGAAGACGTCTGGCAGGACCTGATCGTCCGCGAACTGACCCACATGCACGGCTGGGCGGGCTTCATCCGCTGGCGCTCGACCGCGAGCCACTACCACTGGTCCAGGGAATACCCGGCCGACCTGGTCGACTTCCTCGCTATCCGCCTGGTACTGGCCCTGTCCCTGATCCGCGAGCACGCCCGTCGGCGCAAGATGCCGGGCGACCGCGAGGCGC
This sequence comes from Guyparkeria sp., assembly GCF_041687595.1. NCBI lineage: Bacteria > Pseudomonadati > Pseudomonadota > Gammaproteobacteria > Chromatiales > Thioalkalibacteraceae > Guyparkeria > Guyparkeria sp. The sequence goes on from NZ_JAWLBP010000075.1 coordinate 1,689, forward strand.
TCGAGGCGCTGATCACGGAGCGCCCGGCCGAGTGCTACCTGCGCCACGAGCTGTTCACCGGTGGCGTGCTGCCGGCCCACGCCGAGGCGGTCGAGGACGTGGTCGCCCGCGGCAAGCCCGCCGAGGTCGCCAGCCTGCTCACCCGCTACCTGCCGGCCAAGCGTCGCGCCGAGGGCGAGCAACAGGCCCGTGCACTCGATGAACTGGCCGATCTGGCCGGGACGCCGTCGGTCTTCCGCGAGCTCGACCGCGACCAGCTGGCCGAGGTGATCGAGGAGCTGACCGCCTTCGAGAAGCGCGAGGGCATGGTATGGCTCGAGGCCATGGAGGCCACCTATCGCCGCTCGATGCTCGGCAAGTTGCGCCTGACCGCCGCCGAGCCGCGCGAGAAGCGTCCGTTCGCGCAGATGCTGTTCTGCATCGACGTGCGCTCCGAGCGCATCCGCCGCCAGCTCGAGACCATCGGCGACTACCAGACCTACGGTATCGCCGGCTTCTTCGGCGTGCCGGTGAGCTTCATCGCGCTGAGCAAGGGCAGCGAGGATCACCTCTGCCCGGTGGTAGTCACGCCCAAGAACCTCGTGCTCGAGGTGACCACCGGCGCCGAGAAACTGGATACCGACCTGTATTCCTCGGCCGAGCACCTGCTGCACGACCTCAAGCACTCGGTGCTCTCGCCCTACTTCACCGTCGAGGCGATCGGGCTGCTGTTCGGCTTCGACATGATCGGCAAGACCATTGCCCCGGCGGCCTACAACCGCTGGCGCAACAAGATCGAGTCAGACAAGCCCTCGACCCGACTGATGGTCGACAAGCTCACCCGCGAGCAGGCCGACTCGGTGGTCCGTGCCCTGCAACGGGTGATCATCGTCAAGGCGATCCACCATGAGTTCGGCATCGAGCGCGAGTCGATCACCGACTCGATGATCCGCGAACTGCGCGAGTCGGCGATGGGCAACCATGTCGGCCAGACGAGCTTCGCGCGCGACTTCGCCCTGAGCGAGAGCGCCGAGTCGAAGTTCATCAAGACGCTGCAGGACGACTTCCGCATCAATCGCAGTTACGCGCAGATGCAGCTCGAGCGCCTCGGCCGGATCGGTTTCTCGCTCGACGAGCAGACCTTCTTCGTCGCCCAGGCGCTGCGCTCGATCGGCCTGACAGAGCAATTCTCGCGTTTCATCATCCTGACCGGCCACGGCAGCCAGTCGGACAACAACCCCTACGAGTCCGCGCTCGACTGCGGTGCCTGCGGCGGCAGCCACGGTCTGGTCAGCGCCCGGGTACTGGCCCACATGGGCAACAAGCCCGAGGTGCGTCGCCGCCTGCGCAAGGAAGGCCTGGATATCCCCGACGATGCCTGGTTCCTGCCGGCCTTCCACAACACCACCTCGGACGAGATCAAGCTGCACGACCTCGACCTGCTGCCGGCAAGTCACCTGGTCTATCTCGAGCGCCTGCGCAACGGCCTGCGCGCGGCCATGCGCCGCACCGCCACCGAACGGCTGCAGACGCTCGAGCCCGACGACGAGCCGGAGCTCGATGCCGTCAAGGCGGCACGCAAGGCGCAACGCAATACGGTCGACTGGACCCAGGTGCGGCCCGAGTGGGGGCTGGCGCGCAACGCCGGCTTCATCATCGGCCGCCGTCATCTGACCGAGGCGACCGATCTCGAGGGCCGCACCTTCCTGCAGTCCTACGACTACCGCGTCGACCCCAAGGGCCGACTGCTCGAGAGCATCCTCACCGGTCCGCTGGTCGTCGGCCAGTGGATCAACATGGAGCACTATTTCTCGGCGGTCGACAACGAGCACTACGGTTCCGGCTCCAAGGCGTATCACAACGTCGCCTGCCGTCTCGGCGTGATCACCGGCAACCTCTCCGACCTGCGCACCGGATTGCCCTCGCAGACGGTGCTCTACGACGGCTTGCCGTACCATGACCCCATTCGGCTGCTCACGGTCATCGAGGCGCCGTTCGAGCACGCTCGTGCGGCGATCGACGGCGTCTCCGGCGTCAAGAGCCTCGTGAACAACGGCTGGGTACTGGCGGTGATCGTCGATCCCGAGACCGGCCGACTGCACCGATTCGTCGACGGCGAGTGGCGGCAGGAAGCCCTGCCCACCGCCGGGCAAGACGCGACCGATCAACCTGCTGCGGAGGAGATCCCTGCATGAACAACCTGAACCTCAAACCGCTGAAGAAGCTCGAGATCATCCTCGAGGGCGAGCATCAGGCCTTCGCCACCGACCTGCTTGATCGTGCCGGCGTGAAGGGCTACACCATCATCGGCAACCTCTCCGGCAAGGGCAGCCAGGGTTTTCACGAAGGCCACCTGATGTTCAACGAGGACGAGGTGCTGATCATGATCATCGCCGCGGTACCCGAGGAACTCGTCGAGCCGATCCTCGAGGGCTTCACGCCCTTCTTCAACAAGCACAGCGGCGTGGTCTTCATCTCCGACATCCAGGTCAGCCGCCTGGTGAAGTTCAAGGGCTGATCACGCCAGGTCGATTGACCGGCGACGCCCCGACCCAGACATCCATCCAGAATACGAGAGTGCAACATGCTGTTTGATCAATCACCCCAGAGCGGCACGAGCGACAGCAACGCGAACGCCGACGAATACCGCATCAAGACCGAGCCCTACTACCGGACGGTCCACGACGAGGTCAATCTGTACGAGGCCGCCTACAAGGCCCGCATGCCGATGATGCTCAAGGGCCCGACCGGCTCGGGCAAGACCCGCTTCGTCGAGTACATGGCCTGGAAGCTGCAGCGCCCGCTGATCAGCGTGGCCTGCAACGAGGACATGACCGCCTCCGACCTGGTCGGTCGCTACCTGCTCGACAAGGACGGCACCCGCTGGCAGGACGGCCCGCTGACCACGGCCGCCCGCATTGGCGCGATCTGCTACCTCGACGAGATCGTCGAGGCCCGCCAGGACACCACGGTCGTCATCCACCCGCTGACCGACCACCGTCGCGTCCTGCCGCTGGAGAAGAAGGGCGAACTCGTGGAGGCGCATCCCGACTTCCAGATCGTGATCTCCTACAACCCGGGCTACCAGAACCTGATGAAGGACCTGAAGCAGTCGACCAAGCAACGTTTCGGCGCGCTGGACTTCGACTACCCGGACCCGGAGACCGAGACCGAGATCCTCGCCCACGAAACCGGCGTCGATCGCGACACCGCCGGCAAGCTGGTCGAGATCGCCCAGCGGGCGCGCAACCTCAAGGGCCACGGCCTGGACGAGGGCATCTCCACCCGCCTGCTCGTCTACGCAGGCCAGCTGATCGCCAAGGGCGTCGACCCGCGCGACGCCTGCTCCATGACCCTGGTCCGTCCGATCACCGACGACCCGGACATGCGCGACAC
>NZ_JAWLBP010000076.1:0-2438 GCF_041687595.1 Guyparkeria sp.
TCGTTGCCCATCAGCTGATCGAGGATCGCCGGGTTCTCCAGGGTGGAGGTGTCGCCTTCCGGCGGCTCGCCCTTGGCGATGCCGCGCAGCAGGCGGCGCATGATCTTGCCAGAGCGGGTCTTGGGCAGGTTGTCGCCGAAGCGAATGTCGTCCGGCTTGGCGATCGGCCCGATCTGCTCGGCCACCCAGTTGCGCAGGGTCTTGACCATTTCCTCGGCATCCTCGCCCTGAGGGCGGTCACCCTTGACCACGACGAAGGCGACGATCGACTCGCCCTTGACGTCGTGCGGACGGCCCACGACGGCGGCCTCGGCCACCTCGGGGTGCGCCACCAGCGCCGACTCGACTTCCATGGTGCCCAGGCGATGGCCGGAGACGTTGATGACGTCGTCGATGCGACCCATGATCCAGATGTAGCCATCCTGGTCACGGCGTGCGGAGTCGCCGGCGAGGTAGTAGCCCGGCAGGTTGTCCGGGAAGTAGGTGCGCTGGAAGCGCTCGTCGTCGCCCCAGATGGTGCGCAGCATCGACGGCCAGGGCTTCCGGATCACGAGGTTGCCGCCGCTCTCGGTCGGAACCCTCTTGCCGTGATCGTCGACCACGTCGGCCATGATGCCCGGCAGCGGCAGGGTGCAGGACCCCGGCACCAGGTCGATCGCGCCCGGCAGCGGGGCGATCATGTGCGCGCCGGTCTCGGTCTGCCACCAGGTATCGGTGATCGGGCAACGGCCACCGCCGATGACCTGGTGGTACCAGACCCAGGCCTCGGGGTTGATCGGCTCACCTACCGTGCCCAGCAGGCGCAGGCTGGACAGGTCGTACTTGCCGGGCACCTCGTCGCCGAGCTTCATCAGCGCGCGGATGGCGGTCGGCGCGGTGTAGAACACGCTGACCTTGTGTCGCTCGACCATGTCCCAGAAGCGGCCACCGTCCGGGTAGGTCGGCACGCCTTCGAAGATCACCTGGGTCACGCCCAGGGCCAGCGGCCCGTAGGTGACGTAGGTGTGGCCGGTGATCCAGCCGACGTCCGCCGTGCACCAGTAGACGTCATCATCGTTGAGGTCGAAGACCCAGGAACAGGTCATCGCCGCGTTGACGAGATAGCCGCCCGAGGAATGCACGATGCCCTTGGGCTTGCCGGTGGAACCGGAGGTATAGAGGATGAACAGCGGGTGCTCGGCCTCGACCATGACCGGCTCGCACTCGGCCGGCTGCCCGTCGATCGCCTCGGCCCAGGTCAGCTCCTTCGCGCTGGAGCCGCCCGTGGCCACGCCACCGATGTGCTCGAGCATGATGACGGTCTCGACGGACGGGCAGCCGTGCTCGAGGGCCTTGTCCACCTGGCCCTTCAGGGTGACCTTCTTGCCGCCGCGCATGTTGCCGTCGGCGGTGATCACCAGCTTGGCCTCGGTGTCGTTGATGCGATCACGCAGCGCCTCGGCGGAGAAGCCGCCGAAGACCACCGAGTGGATCGCGCCGATCCGGGCGCAGGCCAGCATGGCCACTGTCGCCTCGGGGATCATCGGCAGGTAGATGATCACGCGATCACCCTTCTCCACACCCTGCGCCTTGAGCGCATTGGCAAACCGGGCGACACGATCGTGCAGATCCTGGTAGGAGATGTTCCTGACGGTGCCGTCGTCCGCCTCGCCGATGATGGCGGTCTTGTCCGCCTTTTCCGGCAGGTGACGGTCGATGCAGTTGACCGAGACGTTCAGCCGCCCGTCGGCGAACCACTTGAAGAACGGCGCGTTCGAGTCGTCCAGCACCTGGTTGAACGGCGTGTCCCAGGTGACGAACTCGCGCGCCAGGCGCGCCCAGAAGCCCTCGAAATCGCGCTCGGCCTCGGCGACCAGTTCGTCGTAGGCCGCGCGGGACCCGATTCTCGCCCGGTCGGAAAACTCCGGCGACGGCGAGAAGACGCGGTTCTCGCTCAGAATGGACTCGAGGTTATCCATAAAGACTCCATCGTGTACGTTTTCGATTCGAATCGCTTGCGCCCGACCAGCGGCGCTTCAGCCGTCTAGATTAGCAAAAATCGGCCGGTGACTGGGACCCTCGCCATCGCGCTGTCGATCGTTCCCGCGACCGGGCCGGCAACGGCCGACCACAACCAGGATGTTGCGGCGCATTCGTTCATTCGACCCGAGATTTGACGGGCAACTGACTGGCAGCACGGCAAATCCACGTTTTCATCAACCGGGTTATGCACAAAAGCTGTGGAGCGTTTCGTGGAAAACCCGCCGACAACCGGAAAGGGAAACGTCGGATCAAGCCCTTGCACAAACTGGGCATTTTTTGACCAGCGACCGAACCTCCCGGAGGCATCAACGCACAACCCGTTGTTTTACCGAGAACAGAACCCTCATTGCCCTTTCGTCAGGACATGGCAGGGAGCGTCGTCACCTCGGTATCCACGCTGAGGCCATCGACTCCGG
>NZ_JAWLBP010000076.1:2538-4777 GCF_041687595.1 Guyparkeria sp.
CGCATGCGCTCGGCCATCCGCCGCTTCTACGCCTGGGCGAGCCGCGAGGGGCTGATCGACGGCAACCCGGCCGCCGACCTGCCCGCCCCGCGCCTGCCGCGCGCCTTGCCGAACGACATGAGCGAGGCGGAAGTCGAGGCCCTCCTGCTGGCACCGGACACGGGCACCCCGCTGGGCCTGCGCGACCGCGCCATGCTGGAAACCCTGTACGCCACCGGGCTGCGCGTCTCCGAACTGGTCGGCCTGACCTTGAGCGAGATCAGCCTCTCCCACGGGGTGGCAAGGGTCAGCGGCAAGGGCGGGCGCGAGCGGCTGGTGCCGATCGGTGACGAGGCGGTCGACTGGCTCACCACCTACCTCGCGCAGGCACGCGGACAGATCCTGGACCGGCGCCAGAGCCATGCCGTGTTCGTCACCGAGCGCGGCACGCCGCTCACGCGGCAGGCCTTCTGGTACCGCATCAAGCACCACGCCCGCGCCGCCGGCCTGCGGCAATTGCCCTCGCCGCACACGCTGCGGCATGCCTTCGCCACGCACCTGCTCAACCACGGCGCCGATCTGCGGGCCCTGCAGATGCTGCTCGGCCATGCCGATCTCTCCACCACACAGATCTACACGCACGTGGCTACCGCCCGCCTCAAGTCACTGCACGCCGAGCACCATCCACGTGGCTGAGAAGTCGCACGCGGGCCCGGGCGAATGCGATAATGGAACCCGGACTCGTCCCGCGACTCCAAGGGTCGATTCGACATTCACCAACCAGGTTCAAGAGACGATGCGAAAGATGCCGATCGCCATTCCCTCACCGCGCCATCTGCTGGGTGCCGCCTTGGCCGCTTCGCTGGCCGTGCCGTTCGCCGGCGCGATGGCCGACGAGGAGACCATCACCGACAACATCCAGAAGCACATGCCGGGCGTGCCGATCGACTCGCTCGAGGAGACGCCCGCCCAGGGCATCTACGAGCTGATCTCCAACGGCCAGGTGGCCTACGTGACCGCCGACGGCAAGTACCTGATCGCCGGCGACCTGATCGACGTGGAGCAGCGTCGCAACCTGACGCAGGCCAAGCAGGACGAGCAGCGCGTGGCGCGCCTGGCCGACATCCCCGACGACCGCAAGCTGGTCTACCCGGCCGAGGGCGAGAAGAAGCACTCGATCACGGTGCTCACCGATCCGACCTGCCCGTTCTGCGACAAGCTGCACAAGGAAGTGCCCGCCCTGCAGGCCGCCGGTGTCGAGGTGAACTACATCCTCACCCCGCGCCAGGGTCCGGGCTCGAAGGGCTTCGAGATCTCGTCGCGCACCCTGTGCGCCGACGATCCGAAGCAGGCGCTCGAGGGCGCGATGAAGGGCCAGTCCGTGGCAGCCGACGCCTGCCGGGACGACGTCGTCCAGGAGAACATGGCGCTGTCCAATGAACTGGGCATGAGCGGCACGCCCTACACCATCCTTCCCAACGGCGCGGCCCTGCCAGGCTACCGCCCGGCCAAGGTGATGCTGGAGGCCATCCGCAGCAGCGACGGCTGATCTCGCGAGAATAACGAACCGACACGACACCCCGCCGGGCGACCGGCGGGGTGTCTCGTTTTCGGCATCCGGAAAGCAGGCGTGCTGCCGACAGGCTATCCTGCCGGACGGAATCCCGCTTTCATCCCGGAGCAGCACATGACACGCAGCCATTCCACCCTCGTGCTCATCGGCTACGGCGACATCGCCCGGCGGCTGGCCGAGCGCCTCCCGGACCGGGAAATCGTCGCCGTCGCACGCCGACGGCCCGCCCCGCCCCCGGGGCACCAAGGAAAGTGGCACGGACATCCCATCGACCTCGACGATGGCACGCCCATCCCCGAAGAAGCCGTTCCGGCCGGGTCGATCTGGATCTACCTCGCCCCGCCACCCCGCCACGGCACCGTCGATCCGCGGGTGAGCCACTGGCTGGAGGGGGCCATGCATGGCCCGGCGGCGGCGATCTACATCGGGACCACCGGCGTCTACGGCGACCACCAGGGAGGATGGGTCGACGAGACCACCCCGCCGACCCCACAGCACGATCGCGGCCGGCGACGCCTGGATGCCGAACGGCAGTTCACGGACTGGTGCGGCCAGCGGGGCATCCCGCTGACCTGCCTGCGGGTGACCGGCATCTACGCCTGCGATCGTCTGCCGGTCGAGCGCATCCGTGCCGGCGCGCCGGTGCCGCGCGGTGACCAGGCGCCGTGGTCAAACCGCATTCACGCC
>NZ_JAWLBP010000077.1:0-4553 GCF_041687595.1 Guyparkeria sp.
GACCTGCCGCCGGATAACCGGCTGGGGCCGATCCTGGCCGCGCTCGACGGGCAGGCATTCGGCGGCGTGTACGTCGAGACGCCGGACGCCGAGGCCACCCGGCCGCTGATGCGCTTGGCCCGCCAGTTCACCAAGCCGCTGGAGCAGTCGATGCGCAAGCGCGGGCTGCTCGATCCGGGCAACCGGGAACTGCCGCGACTGCATCTCACTTTCACGGATTCCACCACCGTGATCCCCGGCTGGTCGCACCCGGGACAGGCGGCGTCACGACCGATGGGCATCCCGCGCCTGAAGCTGTCCAAGCACGCCCCCAGCCGGTCGGCGCTCAAGCTCGAGGAGGCACTGATCACCTTCCTGTCTCCCGGCGAGCGCGAGGAGCTCCTGCGCTCCGGGCTGGAGGCGGTCGACCTGGGAGCCGCGCCCGGCGGCTGGACCTGGCAGCTGGTGCGCGCCGGGCTGATGGTCACCGCCGTCGACAACGGCCCGATGGCCGATGAACTGGCCGCCTCCCACCAGGTGGAGCACCGCCGCGAGGACGGCTTCACCTTCCGCCCCGAGCGGCCGGTCGAGTGGCTGGTCTGCGACATGGTGGAAAAGCCGATCCGCGTGGCCGCGCTCATGGCCGACTGGATGGCGCGGGGTGATTGCCGGCGGGCGATCTTCAACCTCAAGCTGCCGATGAAGAAGCGTCAGCAGGCAGTGATGGAGTGTCGGGAGTTGATCGAGGACCGGTTGGCCGAGGACGAAGTGCCGTTCGAGATGGATATTCGGCACCTGTATCACGACCGGGACGAGGTGACGGCTTATTTGCGTTGTGTGTAGCGCATCCCACGTCTAGCCGCCGGAGAGGGGTTTCTCGCGCCGTTTTCGTGTTGCGGTTTTGTTGTGCCGCCATGCCCGGCGGGCGAAACGTTCCTCCACACAACAAGCTCGGGGGCCGCGACCCCGCGTGGTCCTACCGGCCGTGGGCGGTCACGGCGTGCTCACGCGGGCCTGATCCGCGCCCAGGGAGGGCGCATTTCGGCCACATGAAGGCATGGGCCGCCGCTGGCGGTTATATTGGTCGCTGCCATAGTGGACGATCTGATCAAACGGAAGCCGGAGTCCCTCGATGATCCAGACCGAGACGATCCAGCAGCTTGCCGAGTCGTTCGACCGTTTCGAGCACGGCGATATCGGCGCCGGGGCGCTGGCCGATGGCCTCGCCGCGGTGCGCGACCAGGACATCGCCCGGGCCATGGTCGAGCTCGGGCCGGAGGGGATGCGGCGCGTGCTGGACGTGCTGCCGGCCGAACGACGAGCCGAGGTGTTCGGCTTTCTCGAGCCACGGACGCAGTTCGCGCTGGTCGAGCGGCTCGACGACGAGGCGGCGCGGGAGCTGATCGAAGGCCTGCGCCCGGACAACCTCACCGCATTGCTCGAGGACCTTTCGCCGGAGGAGGGCGAGGCGGTGGTCCGTCGGCTCAGCCCCGACCGGGTCCGGCAGGCGTTGCGGTTGCTGGGCTACCCGCCGGAGAGTGCCGGGCGGCTGATGACGCCGGAGTTCATCGCCCTCGAGCCCGACTGGACGCTGTCGCATGCGCTGCGCCACGTGCAGAAGCACGCCGGGCGCAGCGAGACGGTGGACGTCCTGTTCATCGCCGACGAGGAAGGCCGGCTGCTGGGCTGGACCGGCCTGCGCAGGCTGGTGCTGGGCGACCCGAAGGCGAAGGTCGAGTCGCTGGTCGGCGACCAGCCCGTGAGCATCGCCGTGTCCGAGGACCGCGAGGAGGCCGCCCGGCTGATCCAGCACTACGACCTGACGGCGCTGCCGGTGGTCGACGAGGGCGGGGTGCTGCTGGGCATGATCACCATCGATGACGTGATGGACGTGGTCGAGGAGGAGGCCACCGAGGACATCCACAAGCTCGGCGGCCTGGGGGCGCAGCACTTGAGCCTGCGCGGGGCCTCCGTCCTCGAGTTGTTCAGGAAGCGCATCGGCTGGCTGTTGCTGCTGGTGTTCCTGGCTATCTTCGCCGCGGGCGCGGTGTCCCAGTTCGAGGAGACGCTGGAGGCGGCCGTGGTGCTGAGCTTCTTCCTGCCGCTGATCATCGGTTCGGGGGGCAATGCCGGCTCGCAGGGGGCGACCATGATGGTGCGCGCGCTGGCGACCGGGGACGTGACCTCGAAGGACTGGCTGCGGCTCTGGGGCCGCGAGCTGGGCGTGGCCAGCGCGCTGGGCGTGACCATGGCGACGGCGGCCTGGGGCATCGGGCTGTTCTACGGCGGGACGATGCTGGCCAACGTGGTGTTCCTGTCCATGATCGCCGTGGTGATCTTCGGCAGCATGGTGGGAATGCTGCTGCCGTTCCTGCTTACCCGCTTCAACCTCGACCCGGCCACCGCCTCGGCCCCGCTGATCACCTCGATCGCCGACATCGGCGGCATCCTGATCTACTTCGGCATCGCCACGGCCTGGATGAAGATGGCGCCGCTCGGGTAGAGCCGCCAGGGAGGGCAGGATTGCTGGAACGGACTGCCAGCGGCGGACAGACGGGCGCGGATCGCGGCGCGCCGCTGCGCCGGGCCGCTACGAGTTGCCGGCCCTATTTCTTCCTTTTCTTGCCGTCGCCTCCGGACTCGCCGAGAGCGTCGGCGACCGACTCGGCGGCGATCCGCATCACCTCGATACGTGCAAAGCGCTTGTCGTTGGCCGGAATGATGTGCCACGGGGCGAACTCCGTGCTGGTGCGCACCACCATCTCGTTGACCGCGGCCTTGTAGTCGTCCCAGCGCTCGCGGTTGCGCCAGTCTTCCTCGGTGATCTTGTGCTGCTTGTGCGGGGTGGCCTCGCGCGCCTCGAAGCGGCGCAGTTGTTCCTCGGGAGAGATGTTGAGCCAGAACTTGAGCAGGGTGATCCCGTGCTCGGCGAGCTGCTGCTCGAAGGTGTTGATCTCGTGATAGGCCCGCGCCCATTCCGGCTGGCGGGCGAAACCCTCGACCCGTTCGACCAGCACCCGGCCGTACCAGGAGCGATCGAATACCGTCCAGTAGCCGTCGCGCGGTACCTGTCGCCAGAAGCGCCACAGGTGATGGTGGGCGGCTTCCTCGTCGCTGGGTGCGGCCACCGGGAAGACGCGGTAGAGTCGGGCGTCCAGCGCCTGGGTGAGACGGCGGATGGTGCCGCCCTTGCCGGCGGCGTCCCAGCCCTCGAACAGGGCCACCACCGAGTGTCGGGCCTTGAAGCCTTCCCAGCCCAGCCGGTTGAGCTGCGCGTCCAGTCGCTGCTTTTGTTCCTTGTAGTCGGATTTCGTCAGCTCCCGGTCGCAGTCGACCCGGTCGACGATGGTCACGCGGGCGCTTTCGGCCTCGGGCAGGGAAGGAGCGTGGGAGACCCGCTTGGCGCCGATGCCGTCACCGGCCTCCAGTCGCGTCTCGATCGCCCGCAGGAGGGTCTTGCCGGCGGTCAGGTCGCGGAAGCGCCGGTCGGTCGCCTCGATCAGGTACCAGGGTGCCTCGCCGGTGTCCGTTTCCCTCACCACCCGCGTGGCGATGTCGATGAACTCGTCGTAGTGGTTGGAAAGCTTGGCCATCTCCGGTGCCATGCGCCAGTGGCTCTGCGGGTCGCGGCGGCGCTTTTCCACCCGGCGGGCCTGCTCGGCCCGCGGCAGGTGGAACCAGTACTTGACCAGCAGGGTCCCGCCGGTGATCAGCATGTGCTCGGTTTCACGGATGCGTTCGAGCTCGCCGGTCACGCCTCCCTCGCCCAGCCTGCCCTTCAGGGTGTCCTCGATCAGCCGCGCGTACCAGGCACCGAACAGGATGCCGATCTCGCCGGCCTGGGGCATGGTGCGCCAGTAGCGCCACCAGCGCGGCCGCTGGGTCTCCTCGTCGGTTTCGTCCCAGAAGACGTGGGTCCGCACCCCGCGGGAGTCCAGCCATTCGAGAAGGTGGTTGACCAGCTCGCCCTTGCCGGCCCCGGCCACGCCGTTGATCACCAGCAGCACCGGCACGCCCTGCAGCCGGGCCCGACGCTGGGCCTGGAGCAGCCGGTAGCGCAGCTCCGGGATGGCGTCCTTGAATGTGTCCTTGCTGATGTGGCGACCGAGTTCGGCGGCTTCGAACATGGAGGTTCCCGTGTGTGTCGGAAAGCGGCGGAGGTGCCTGATCAAGCCTAGCACGCCGCTCCGGGGGAAGATTCCCGTCGGGGGCTGTGCCATCCTTCCCGGACAGTTCTTTGAGGGTGGGACGATGATCGCGAATCGCTTGCTGGGCCGCGTTGCGCTCCTGCTGCTTGCCGGTGGCATGCTCACGGCCGCGCCGTCGTCGGCCTGGGCCGAGAACCGGCTGGCGGACACGGCCTCGGACTACTTGCGCGACCATGCCGACAACCCGGTCGACTGGTATCCCTGGGGTGAAGAGGCCCTGGCGCTGGCCCGCGAGCAGGACAAGCCGATCTTCGTCTCGGTGGGCTATTCCACCTGCTACTGGTGCCACGTCGCCAAGCGCGAGCTCTACGAGGACCCCGAGATCGCCGCGGCGATGAACGAGGGCTTCATCAACATCAAGGTCGA
>NZ_JAWLBP010000078.1:0-4445 GCF_041687595.1 Guyparkeria sp.
CACCAGGCCCTCCGTGCCAATGCCGATGGACAGCGCCTGTCCAGTCAGAAGGGTGTGCTCCCGGGCGAGTTCGATCTGGCCGGCCAGCTGGCGCGCGGTCTGTTCGAGACTTCGACTGCCGAGTTGGCTCATGGACAGCACGCCGACGCTGGCAACCACGCCGATGATGAACATCACGACCAGCAGTTCGATCAGGGTGAAGCCGGCGGGGTGGGCGCGAAGGCTCGGCATCGGTGTCTTTTAGAATTCGTCCAGGTTCCAGTTGCCGATTTCGCCCTCGATCCCGTCACCACCGCGGCGCCCATCGGCGCCGTAGCTGAAGATGTCGAGGTCGCCATGTCGCCCGGGGTTCAGATACTGATACGGGTTCCCCCAGGGGTCTTGCGGCAGGCGATCCATGTAGCCTCCCTCGCGGTACTGCGTGGCTTCCGGGCCGCTGTTCGGGCGCTCCACCAGCGCTTCCAATCCCTGGTCGGTGGTCGGATACCGGAAATTGTCCAGGCGGTAGAGATTCAGGGCGCTTTCAAGGGTGCGGATGTCCTGTTTGACCTTGGTGATCCGGGCGTCATCCGGGCGATCCATCACGCGGGGGACCACGATGGCGGCGAGGATGCCGAGGATGACAACCACCACCATGATCTCGATCAGGGTGAACCCTCGTACACCTCGGAATCCATTGCGCGCAGGGTGGGCAGAGCGGGTATCTTGCATGTTCAGTTCACCAGCTGGTTGAGTTCGAAGATCGGTAGCAGGATGGCGAGCACGATCGTCAGGACGACGCCGCCCATGGTCAGGATCAGCAAGGGTTCGAAAAGGCCCATGCTGACGTTGATGCGGGATTCGACCTCCTGTTCCTGGTTCTCGGCGGCCCGTTCCAGCATCTCGGTGAGCCGCCCGCTGGACTCGCCGCTTCGGATCAAGTGTACGATCACCGGCGGGAAGTATCCCGTCTCTTCCAGCGCCTGACCAATGCTGCGGCCCTCGCGGATTCGCAGCGAGGCTTCCTCCACCGCGGCGCGCATGGGACGGTTGCCGATGACCTCTGCCCCGGTTCGGAGCGCTTCGAGGAGGGGCACCCCGCTGGCGGCCAGGATGCTGAGGGTGCGCGCGAAGCGGGCGGTGTTGATCCCCCGCACGAGGCGGCCGACTAGAGGCAGGCGCAGTAGCATCCGGTCGAAACGCATGCGTGGTCCCGGTTTTCGCAGCCAGCGGGCCATCAGCGCCACGAGCACGCCCAGGGCGATCAGCGCGTACAGACCGTATGCCCGCAGGAGGTCACTGGTGCTGATCAGCAAGCGCGTCAGTGTGGGCAACTGCTGGTCCAGGCCATCGAAGACCTGTACCACTTCGGGTACGACATAGACGACCAGGCCGACCGTCACGCCGAGTGCCACCAGGGTCAGGATGACGGGATAGATCAGGGCGAGCATGACCTTTTGCCGCAACGCGTGGCGATTCTCGAGGTATTCGGCCAGGCGTTCGAGTACCAGGTGCAGATGCCCGGAGGCCTCGCCGGCGGCGATGGTGCTGCGGTAAATCTCGGGGAACACGCGCGGAAATCCGCCGAGTGCCTGGGCCAGCGAGTGCCCCTCCATGACCCGGGTGCGCACGGCGCTCAGGATGTTGCGTACCTTTGGTTTTTCGGACTGTCTTGCGACGGTCGCCAGCCACTCCTCCACGGGCAGTCCGGCGCGCGCCAGCGTGGCCATCTGGCGCGTCGCGAGTGCGAGGTCGAGCGCGCTGATGCCGCCGGCCACGCGTCCCGAGGAAGTTCGGCTACCCCGCGTGGCCGCCGAGGACTCGACGATCTCGTGCAGGTCCAGTGGGGTCAGGCCTTCGCTGCGCAACTGGGATCGGACGCTCCGGGCCGTGTCCCCCTCGGTCACGCCCTTGTGGGTCTTGCCGGCGGCGTCCAGTGCCTGGTATTCGAAGGCGGGCATGACCTAGCCCTCCTCGGTGACGCGCAGCATTTCCTCGAGGCTGGTCGTGCCGTCGAGAACCCGGCGGCAGGCATCGGCGCGCAGGCTGACGCTGTTTTCGCGCGCGGCCCGGACCATGGCCTGCTCGCTGGCATTCTCGTGAATGAGCGTGCGCAGGCGCTCGTTCACTTCCACCAGTTCATAGATGCCGCTCCGGCCCCGATAGCCGAGGTCGTTGCAGGCCGGGCAGCCTTGCGCACGGTAGATGGTGGGAGGCGGGGTGGAGGCGACACCCAGCAGCTCGCATTCCCGCGGCGATGCCGGGTGAGGTTCACGGCAGTGCTTGCAAAGGACCCGTACCAGCCGCTGGGCGAGAATCCCGTTCAGGGTCGAGGACAGAAGAAAGGGTTCCACGCCCATGTCGCGCAGCCGCGTGATGGCACCGATCGCGGAGTTGGTGTGCAGCGTCGAAAACACCAGGTGACCGGTCAGGCTCGCCTGGACCGCGATCTGGACGGTATCGACATCACGGATCTCGCCGACCATCACGACATCCGGGTCCTGGCGGAGGATCGCACGCAGGCCGCGGGCAAAGGTCATGTCGATGCGGCTGTTGATCTGGGTCTGTCCGATGCCGTCGAGGTAGTACTCGATCGGGTCCTCGACGGTCAGGATATTGCGGCTGCGGTCGTTGAGCCGGGTCAGCGCCGCGTAGAGCGTCGTCGTCTTGCCCGAGCCGGTGGGGCCGGTGACCAGCACGATGCCGTGCGGCCGGGTGACGATCCGTTCGAGTGTGGCATGGGTTTCCGGCTCCATGCCCAGGTGGGTGAGGTCGAGGCGACCGGCCCGTTTGTCCAGGAGTCGCAACACCACCCGTTCACCGTGCCCCGAGGGCAGGGTGGAAACCCGTACGTCCACGGGGCGTCCGGCGACCTTGAGAGAGATGCGTCCGTCCTGCGGAAGTCGCTTCTCGGCGATGTCCAGCCGTGCCATGACCTTGATGCGCGAGACGATGAGCGGCGCAAGCCCCGCAGGCGGGGTGAGTACCTCGCGCAAGACGCCGTCCACGCGCAGCCGGACGGCAAGTCGGCTCTCGAAGGGTTCGATGTGGATGTCCGATGCGTTTTCCCGCACGGCCTCGGTCAGCAGCGCATTGATGAGCCGGATGATCGGGGCGTCATCTTCCGCCTCCAGAAGGTCCTGCGGCTCGGCGAGGGATTCCGCGACGCTGGACAGGTCGAGGTTGTCGTCGAGCCCTTCCATCGATTGCATGGCCCGCGAGCTCGAGGATTCGTAGCGCTCGCGCAACCGCTGCTCAAAGGTCTGTTCATCGACCGTTTCCAGGGTCAGCGGCTCGGGGCTGCGCCGGCGAAGTTCCAGGAGCCCTTGCGGGTCGGCGTTGCGGTGCAGAAAGACCTGGCGCCTGCCCTCGACGACATCACCCGGCACGGCGCCGACCCGGCGAGCGAACGTGTAGCTCACCGCCAACGCGTCGGTTGCCGGCGCGCCGTAGGCGTTCGGGGCGTCCGGCACATTTTCCCGGGTCGCCCCCGCGCTCATGGCCTGGGAACCTTCGTCCATTCAGTTGCCATGACCATGGACATCGTCGAAGCTGGGCGGAAGCTGGGTCAGGCGTTCCCATTCCGGCAGGGTAGGGCTGCTTTGGCGCTTGGAGCGCACCTGCTCGCGCAGTTGCTCGCCACGGATGAAACTGTATTTCTCGCTGGTCAGCTCGGCGCCGCGGGCGCCGTCCCGGACGATGCGAGGATGCAGGAACACCATGAGATTCCGCTTTTCGGTCTGGTTGCGATCCGCCCGAAAGAGCCGTCCGATCCCGGGCACGCTGCCCAGCCCCGGCAGGCGCGACTCGCTGTCCGTTTGCTGTTCTTCGATCAGGCCGCCGAGCACCAGCATGTCGCCGTCATCGATGAGGACGTGCGTCTTCAGTGTCCGGGTGTTGGTGATCAGGTCAGCGGCTCCGGTCGTGCCCGGCGCCAGCTGCGAGACCTCCTGTTCGATCTCCAGGCGCACGGCATTGCCCTGGTTGATCTGAGGCCGCACGCGAAGTTTCACCCCGACATCCTCGCGACGAATCGTGTCGAAGGCCTGGCCCGAATCCTCGATCGAGCGTCCGACGACGAACGGAACGTTCTGGCCCACCACGATCTCGGCTTCCTCGTTGTCCAGCGTCAGGAGGCTGGGGGTGGACAGGATGTTGGTGGAGCTGTCGCGTTGCAGCATGTTGACCAGGGCGGCGATCTGGGTGCTTCCGGTCGTTCCCACGCCCCCGGCGGTCAGGCCGTCACCGAAGCTCGGGGGAGACGCCACGTCTCCGTCAAGGAATGCCTCCACGCCCGCGGCGAGGTCGAGGATCCCGCCTGACGCGCTCCCGGAAAAGTTGAGGACACCGGCGACGCTGTTTCCGATGGCTCCCCACTGCACGCCGAGATCCTGTACGCGATCCGACGAGACCTCCGCGATGACGGCTTCGACCAGGACTTGCGCTCGCCGGATGTCGAGCTGGTC
>NZ_JAWLBP010000079.1:0-4356 GCF_041687595.1 Guyparkeria sp.
CTTTTTTTTTGCACCGAGGTCGAGGAACATCCGGGCCGATCACCCCTCTCCCCGTGGCGACAAGGCCACCCTGCCAGAGGCCGCTCCCCAAGCCCGACACCAAAATCGACACAAGATCAGCCACGTAGCCAGAACGCCCCCGGGACCGCATTGCGACTGGTCCGGTATAAGTATTTTTTCTGTCGCCCATCCGCCCAGTATGATTAAATGTTCGGGTTTAGTTACCGGGTCGCAACCGGGGGCACGGCCTCTTTTGCGACGGATGCACGGCCCGGGAAACAGTTAAAAGATCGCACGGACCCCGCCCGCACGAATGGGTAGGGACTGACCCAAACCGAAGACTGAAGGAGAGTTTCCAATGAGTCTTTCTCGTCGCGAATTTCTGCAGATGCTGGCCGTGGCCTCGGCCGCCGGCATCAACCTCGAGACCGCCCAGGCCGGCACCGGCACCCAGCGCGTCGCCAGCTCGATCAAGGCCAACAATGCCTCGAGCAACATGTACGAGGTGCCCAAGTTCGGCAACGTGTCGATCCTGCACATGACCGACATGCACGCCCAGCTCAAGCCGGTCTACTTCCGCGAGCCGTCGATCAACCTCGGCGTCGGCTCCATGGAAGGCAATGCCCCGCACCTGGTCGGCGACAAGTTCCTCAAGCACTTCGGTCTCGAGCCGAACACCCCGGCCGCGCACGCCTTCACTTGTCTTGACTTCGCCGAAGCGGCCAAGAAGTACGGCAAGGTCGGCGGTTTTGCACACCTGCTCACCCTGATCAAGCACATGCGCGAGCAACGCCCGGGCGCCTTCCTGCTGGACGGTGGTGACAACTGGCAGGGCAACGCCCTGGCCCTGTGGACCGACGCCCAGAGCCAGATCGACGCGATGAAGATCGCCAAGCCGGACTTCTTCACCTCGCACTGGGAAGCCACCTACACCGCCGACCGCATGCTCGAGGGCATCGCCGATCTGGAAGGCGCGACTGACTGCAACTTCGTCGCCCAGAACATCCGTGACTCCGACTTCATGGAGCGCGTCTTCAAGCCGTACGTCATCCGTGAGCAGAACGGCGTCAAGGTGGCAGTCGTCGGCCAGGCCTTCCCGTACACCCCGATCGCCAACCCGCGCTGGATGACCGAGGGCTGGACCTTCGGCATCCGTGACGACGAGATGCAGGATGCCGTCAACGCTGCCCGCGGCGAAGGCGCCGAGGTGGTCGTGGTCCTGTCGCACAACGGCATGGACGTCGACATCAAGATGGCAAGCCGCGTTACTGGCATCGACGCCATCATGGGCGGTCACACCCACGACGCCGTTCCGACCCCGACCGTGGTCAAGAACCGCAGCGGCCAGACCCTGGTCACCAACGCCGGCTCCAACGCCAAGTACCTTGGCGTGCTCGACTTCGACGTGCGCAACGGCAAGGTACAGGACTACAAGTACCACCTGCTGCCGGTCTTCTCCGACTTCATCGAGCCGGACAAGGAGATGCAGGAGTACATCGACAAGATGTACAACCAGGAAATCACCTTTGAAGGCAAGACCTTCAACGTGGGCGAGCGCACTTCCGACGTCCTGGCGACCAACGACGCCCTGCTCTACCGTCGCGGCAACTTCACCGGCACCTGGGACCAGCTGCTCTGCGACGCGCTGATCGACGTCAACGACGCGCAGATCTCGTTCTCGCCGGGTGTTCGCTGGGGTACGTCGCTGATCCCGGGCGAGCCGATCACCTACGACGACATGATGACTCACGTGGCCCTGACCTACCCGAACGTCACGGTCAACGAGTTCACCGGCGAGCAGATCAAGGACATCCTCGAGGACGTCTGCGACAACATCTTCAACACCGACCCCTACTACCAACAGGGTGGCGACATGGTTCGCGTCGGTGGCCTGAACTACGCCTGTGCACCGACTGCCGAGAAGGGCAAGCGGATCCTGGACATGGAGCTCGGCGGCGAGCCGATCGACCCGAAGAAGACCTACAAGGTCGCAGGCTGGGCCTCGGTCGCCGAGCCGGGCAACATCCCGGGCGACACCGGCGAGATGATCTGGGACCAGGTCGAGACCTGGCTGCGTGACCAGAAGCACATCAAGCCGGTCAAGCCGAACGAGCCGGTCCTCAAGGGCGTGGAAGGCAACCCGGGCATCACCGACCAGTGCTGATGAACCGCTTGCCCCTTTCCCGGGACAGCTGACATGCGAAGGCCCTGCCATCCGGCGGGGCTTTTTTCGTTGGACCATTCACCGGCAGGCCCTTCCGTGACCGGACCCTGCGCCCGTTTGCATGAATCGATCACCGCCTTTGGGTTAACGTAATCCATCTGATCCAGCCGGTTATCGCATCGGGCCACCGTGCCATTGTCGCGGCCGGGGCGGTTTCTTGATCCAGCGGCCGAACACGCCGGCGAGCGCTTCGAGTGCATGTGAAAGAGCAACCCGCACTCCTGTGCCGGTGCATTCCGTCCGCACACCATCGATCTGTAGCGGTTCGCGCTATCGCCGACCGCCGTCACGCGGGGAGACGATCGTCGCCCACGGCGGCCGTCTTCGTCTGTCGCGATGTAGAAAAGCAAAAGGGCCATGCATTGCATGGCCCTTTTCGTCTCCTTCCAGCCGCTTTCAGGCGCCCACGTCAGCGCACCACCAGCAGCGGCACGTCGGCCTTCATGATCATCTTGGTGGTGGTGCTGCCCAGCACCAGGTAACGGATCGGGCTGTGGCCGTAGGCGCCCATGGCCAGGAGATCGATACTCTTTTCCTCGATGTACATCGAGACCGCCTCGTCGACCTTGCCCTGGCGAATGGCCACCTGCGTGTCGAAGCCGGCCTTCTGCAGCTTGGTATTCGCCGCCTGGATCTTGTCCCAGTTGCCCTGCTTCTCCTCGCCCACCATCAGGATGTGCACCGGCAGTCCCTGCAAGAGCGGCGTGTTGCAGGCCATCTCGACGAGCTTATAGGCCGTCGGGCTGCCGTCGTAGGCAATCAGGAAGCTCTCGGGGCGCTTGAACTCCAGCGGCGTGACCAGGGTGGGCTTGTGGATCATCGACAGGATGCCGGCGAGGTGACTGCCGACGTGCCGGGCGACGGCGTCACCGTCCTTGCCCTGCTTGCCGAGCACCAGCATCTGCATCGCATCCTGGAGCTCGAGGATCACCTCGGTGATGTCGCCGTTGCGCAGCAATTCGGCGGGGGTCTCGTAACCGCGGTCACGCGCCCGGGAAAGCACGTCGGCGAGCAGGGCGCGGCCCCGTTCGCGTTCCAGCTTGCCGCGCTTTTCCTCCAGCTCGACCATCTCCTCGAGCAGCTTCTCGCGCCCGCCGAGGGTCATGTTGCCGGACAGATCCGTCTTCGCCGGGGCATGCGGGTTGCTGATCGCGTGCAGGAAGGTCAGCGGCGCGGTAAGCGCCTGGGCCGCCCAGACGGCATAGTCGGTGACGGCCTCGGAGGACCGCGAGCCATCGATGCAGGCGAGTACCTGGTCCTTGTTGTCGGTCATGTTCTCGGTTCCCATGTCAGTGCCCCATCAGCTTCTCGGCGGCATCCGGATCGTTGTGCACGCCGTGCTTGTCGACGATCGTGGCGGTGGCCTGGTTCATGCCGATGACCTCCACCTCGACACCTTCCCGGCGGAAGTCGACCACCACCTTGTCCAGCGCATGCACGGCGGTGATGTCCCAGAAGTGCGCCTTGGACAGGTCGATGCTCACCTTATCCACGTCGTCCTTGAAATCAAACGACTCGAGGAATTTCTCGGTCGAGGCGAAGAACACCTGCCCGCTCACCTCGTAGGTGCGGTGACGCGGGTCGTTCTCGTCCTCGGACAGGCGCGAGGACACGTGCATGAACTGCCCGACCTTGTTGGCAAAGAACATCGCCGCCAGCAGCACGCCGGTGAGCACCCCGTAGGCGAGGTTATGGGTCGCCACGGTGACGATCACGGTCATCAACATCACCACGTTGGTGCTCATCGGGTGCTTCTTGAGATCCCGGATCGAGCCCCAGCTGAAGGTGCCGATCGAGACCATGATCATCACCGCGACCAATGCTGCCATCGGGATCAGGGTGAGCACCGGCGCCAGGAAGACCACCAGGATCAACAGGTAGATCCCGGCGAGGAAGGTCGACAGGCGTCCGCGCCCGCCGGACTTGATGTTGATCACCGACTGGCCAACCATCGCGCAGCCGGCCATCCCGCCCATCGAACCGGAGACGATGTTGGCGATGCCCTGCCCCTTGCACTCGCGTGCCTTGCTGGTCTTGGTATCGGTCAGCGTATCGAGCAAGTTCTGCGTCATCAGGGATTCGAGCAGGCCGACCACCGCGATCGCCGCCGAGTACGGCAGGATGATCATCAG
>NZ_JAWLBP010000080.1:0-4229 GCF_041687595.1 Guyparkeria sp.
ACGCGCCGCTCGCCGGCAAGACCTTCGTCATCACCGGCACCCTGCCGGACATGACGCGCGACGAGGCCGCCGAGAAGCTGACTGCCCTGGGGGCGAAGGTCACCAGCTCGGTCTCGAAGAAGACTACCGCGCTGGTCGCCGGGGAAGCGGCGGGAAGCAAGCTCGACCGCGCGGAGAAGCTCGGCGTGCCGGTCCTCGACGCCGATGCCTTCGCCCGTTTGCTCGACGATCCCTCCACCGCCCCGGACTGAGCCCATCGCGTCCCGGCGTGATCGCCCCCCGTCACGCTCTCGCCTCCCGCGGCACTGTCGCCGAATCGTCAACCACCCGACACGCGCCTGTCATTCGCCGCGCCTAGCGTCTCCGAGGAATCGACCATTACTCGGGGTGAGCTGTGGATATCAGCCTGGTCACGGAAACCTACCCGCCCGACGTCAACGGGGTCTCGACTACCCTGGGTCGGCTGGTGGCGGCATTGCGGTCGCGTGGGCACCGCGTGGCGGTGACCTGTCCCCGCGGCCGGCAACGCCGTGAGCTCGCCGACGGCATCGAGGTGGCGGGGCTGGCGATGCCGTTCTACCGCGAGGTTCGCGTCGGCCTGCCGCGCAAGCGGGCCTTTCTCGAACAATGGCGCGAGGATCCCCCGGACCTGGTGCACATCGCCACCGAGGGCCCACTGGGCGCCTCGGCGCTGGCGGCGGCGGAAGCCCTTTCCCTGCCGGTGACCTCGTCGCTGCACACCAACTTCCACAGCTATGCCCGCTCCTACCGGGTCGGCTGGCTGACCGTGCCCGTGATGCGCTACCTGCGTCGATTCCACAACCGCACGGCCACCACCTTCATTCCCACCCGGCAGCAGGCCGACGAACTCGCTCCCATGGGCTTCGAGCGCCTGGCAGTGCTGGGGCGCGGCGTGGATGTGGACCTCTTCCACCCCCAGCGGCGCGACCGGGCATTGCGCCGGGCCTGGGGGGCGGATGACGGCACGCCGGTGTTGCTTCATGTCGGACGGTTGGCTGCGGAGAAGAATCTCGACCTGTTGGTCGCCGCGATGGCGCGCGCCCGGGCGGTCGATCCCGCCACGGTGCTGGTGGTGGTCGGCGACGGCCCCGGGCGCACACGGCTGGAGCGGGCGCTGCCCGACGCCGTGTTCGCCGGCATCCGGCGCGGCGAGGACCTGGCGCGTCACTATGCCAGTGCCGACGGTTTCGTCTTCCCCAGCCGGACCGAGACCTTCGGCAACGTGCTGCTCGAGGCCATGGCCAGCGGGCTGGTCTGCCTGAGCTTCGACTACGCCGCCGGGCGGCTGCTGATCGAGCCGGGCGTGAACGGGCTGCTCGCTCCGCTTGACGACGAATCACGGTTTCTCGACCAGGTGCCCGAACTGCTCGGTATCGCCGGCGGGGGCGGCCGGGGGCGAGCCCGCCAGACGGCCATGCGCCACGACTGGGGCCGGGTGATCGATGCCTTCGAGGGGCGGCTGCGGAGCGTGGCGGGCGAGCCCGGGCCGACGGTCGGCGTGCTCCAACGGCAGGGCTCGGCATGAATCCCTTCGGTCTCCGCCCTGCGGGCGCGGCGTTGCTCGCACGCTACCTCGACTGGGAGGCGCTGGTCACCGAGCGCTGCAACCGGGTTCACCGTGTCACCGTTCTGCGCTGCCTGTTCGCCTGGGCCTCGCGCCTCGGTGACGGCATCGGCTGGTACCTGCTCGCCGGCATCATGGTCCTGGCCTCCGGGCGCGAGGCCTGGCTTCCCATGGGCGTGATGCTGCTCTCCGGCGGGGCGGGCGTGATCATCTACCTCGGCATCAAGCGGCGCACCGCCCGCCTGCGACCGTTGCACCGCAACGCGCGCATCCAGGCCAGCGTCGCCCCGCTGGACAAGTACAGCTTTCCCTCCGGCCACACGTTGCACGCGGTTAACTTCGGCATCCAGCTGGTCGCCTTCCACCCGTCGCTGGGCTGGCTGGTCCTGCCCTTCGCGTTGATGGTGGCGGCCTCGCGGATGGTGCTCGGGTTGCACTACCTCTCCGACGTGCTCGTCGGCGCGCTGATCGGCGCAGTGATTGCCGTCCTGTCCCTGTCGCTGATCTGAAGCCGGCCCGGGGGAAACGGGGGAGCGACAGCCGCCAATCCGTATATCAGGAAAACACTAACCGGCCGTCTTTGCATCAAATGATGGCCGATTCCTGTCCGTAGTCGTGCCGTTCGTGGCTCATAAATGCACTCGTTGCGGCGCTTGTTTGCGCTTATGGCCCGATAAGCCGTCCGCCCCGGCGCATGCCGCTAGAAACCTAGTCTATATAAGCGTTGCAAAAAGAACGCTTGAAACGCTAAAGTTTCCTGCGGTTCGTGCAGGTACGTGCTAGTACTTGTTCGACGGTAAGAAAAAACACAAGGAGACGAGGGGATGTCACAGAGCCACGCAGCGGCCACGCGCCGCCGACTACCCAATACCATCCTGGCGGCCATCGGGCTGGGCATGTGCCTGTCCGCAAGTCCCGTGCTCGCGGACGAGCACCAGTCGGCTGGCGCCATGGGATCGACCATCGGTTACACCTGCATGGGTTGCCACGGTGTCGCCGGCGAGGGCAGCGGGAACATTCCGCGTCTTGCCGGCGTGCCGCAGGAGGCCATCGCCGGCATGATGCTCGCCTACAAGAGCGACGGGCAGGCCGGGACCGTGATGAACCGCATCGCCAAGGGCTACAGCGACGAAGAGATCCAGGCTGTCGCCGAATTCTTCGCGAACCAGTAAGCGGTCAGCGCACCCACAAGGAATTGCAAGAGAGGTAACCGCAATGAGTCTTTCCCGACGCGGATTTCTGAAACTGAGTGCCGCGATGGCCAGTGCCGGCGCGATGGGCGCGGCCACGGGCTGTCAGCAGGGCAACGGCAACGGTGACGGCACGGCCAGTGGCAAGCGCGTGGTCGTCATTGGTGGCGGCTTCGGCGGCGCGACCGCGGCCAAGTACGTCAAGATGTTCGACGACACCATCGACGTCACCATGATCGACGGCAAGGCCAGCCACACCACCTGCCCGTTCTCCAACCTCGTCATCGGTGGCCTGAAGGACATCGACGAGATCACCCACGACTTCAAGGCCCTGGAAAAGCGCGGCGTGAACGTGGTCAAGGGCTGGGTCACCGGCGTGGATGCCGAAGCCCAGAGCGTCACCCTGGAGGACGGCCGCAGCTTCGAGTACGACCGTCTGGTGGTCTCGCCGGGCATCGACTTCAACTACGACGCCATCGAGGGCTACACCGAAGAGGTGGCCAACACCAGCATGCCGCACGCCTGGCAGGCCGGCGAGCAGACCCTGCTGCTGCGCCGCCAGCTCGAGGAAATGGAAGACGGCGGCACCTTCATTCTCGGCGCGCCGCCCAACCCGTTCCGCTGCCCGCCGGGGCCGTACGAGCGCGCGGCGCTGGTGGCCAACTACTTCAAGGAACACAAGCCGAACTCGAAGATCCTGATCCTCGATCCCAAGACCGGCTTCTCCAAGGAGGGCTTGTTCCGCGAGGGCTGGACGGCCAACTACGGCAACATGATCGAGTGGATCGGTGGCGACTTCGGTGGCGGCGTCGAGAAGGTCGACCCGGACACCATGACCGTCGTTGCCGGTGGTACCGAGTACAAGGGCGACGTCATCAACGTCATTCCGCCGCAGAAGGCCGGCAAGATCGCGCAGGTTGCCGGTCTGGCCGACGACTCCGGCTGGTGCCCGGTCAACCAGCAGACCTACGAGTCGACCATCCACGAGCGCATCCACGTGGTCGGTGACGCCTGCATCGGCTCGCCCATGCCCAAGTCCGGCTTCTCCGCCAACTCGCAGGCGAAGAACTGCGCGGCTTCCATCGTGGCGATGTTCCACAACGAGAGCGCGCCGATCCCGAGCTGGGTGAATACCTGCTACAGCCTGGTCGCCCCGGACTACGGCATCTCGGTCGCCGCCGTCTACGAGCTCAAGGACGGCAAGACCACTTCCGTGGAAGGCGCCGGCGGCGTCTCCCCGCTGGGCGGCGAGAACGCCGAGGCCGAGGCCGGCTACGCCCACGACTGGTACGCGTCCATCACCAAGGACATCTGGGGCAGCTGACCCCGGACCGCCGCCCCACCCGGGCGGCCGGACCAAAAAGGCCCGCCATCGCGAGATGGCGGGCCTTTTGTCGTTATCAGAGCGCGAGATGTCCCGTGGCTTTGTGGGAGCGGGCCCCGCCCGCGAAGGC
>NZ_JAWLBP010000081.1:0-4204 GCF_041687595.1 Guyparkeria sp.
GAACCCGTGGCGGCCGTCATCGACATCAGCGGCATGATCGCCGCGGGCGAGACGGCCAGCGCCCGGCGGATCGTGCCGGTGCTGGAAAAGGCGTTCGAGAAGGAAAAGATCAAGGGTATCGTCCTGCGGATGAACACCCCCGGCGGAAGCCCGGTGCAATCGAGCGAGATCTACAACGCCATCAAGCGCCTGAAGGCCGAGTACCCCGACAAGCCGATCTACGCGGTAGCCGAGGACATGAGCGCCTCCGGGGGCTACTTCATCGCCGCGGCAGCGGACGAGATCTACGCCAATCCCTCCTCGATCGTGGGATCGATCGGCGTGCGCATGGACAGCTTCGGCTTCGTCGACGCCATGGAGAAACTGGGCATCGAGCGCCGCCTGCTCACCGCCGGTGAGAACAAGGCGCTGGGCGACCCGTTCAGCCCCTCTGACCCCGAGCAGATGGAATACCTGCGCGGCGTGCTCGACGAAATCCACGAGCACTTCATCGCCGCGGTCAAGGAAGGACGCGGCGACCGTCTGGCCGACGATCCCGAGCTGTTCTCCGGCCTGTTCTTCACCGGCGAAACCGCGCTGGAGAAGGGCCTGATCGACGGCTTCGACAGCGTCGACACCGTGATCCGCGAGCGGATCGGCGTCGAGGACAGCATCGACATGACCCCGCGCCGCAGTCGGCTCCAAGACCTGCTGGGTGCCACGGCCGCCGAGTTCGGCGGGGCGCTCACGGGCTTGTCCTCCGAACCGGTCGCCCCCATGATGCTGCCATGACGACAGACAAGTAGACTGTCGCCCATGAAGACACAAATCACAGTGTTCAGCGGCACAGCGGGGGAACCCCGGGGGGGCGCCACCGGTCCCATGGCGGAGACGGCCGGCGCCCCTCACACCACCCACCGCCCCGCCGAGACCGAAGAGGCGAGCGAACAGATCGTCAGCGACGAGCCGCCCATGTACCGGGTGCTCCTGCTGAACGACGACTTCACCCCCATGGACTTCGTCGTGCAGGTCCTGATGCAGCTTTTCGGCATGACCTTCGACCAGGCGAATATCGTCATGCTCGAGGTACACCACAACGGGCGTGGCGTGTGCGGCGAGTTCACGCGCGAGATCGCCGAGACTCGTGTCAGCCAGGTCAACCAGATCGCCCGAGAGCACGAGTACCCGCTGATGTGCGTGATGGAGCGCGCCGAATAGGTAACGCCCCGGTGGCCGTCACGCCCCCGCGCGGTGCCGTGCAGGGAACGCCGGGGAACACGGGGCGTCCCGAGTTTGCCCTCATGCCGTGCAGAGACTGTCGGTCAGGCATATGATCGTCAGACAGACACCGGATCCGCGCCCGCGATGGAAGCACGGTGCGGACCATCCAAGACAGACCGGAGGAGTGGATCGGTGCTCAGCAAGTCCCTCGAAACCACATTGAGCCGCGTGTTCGACCGCGCGCGGCGTCAGAATTACGAATTCGTCACCCTCGAGAGCCTGCTGCACACGCTGCTCGAGGACCCCGACGCGCGCATGGTGCTCGAGGGTTGCAACGCCAACATCTCGCAGCTCGCCATGGACCTCGAGGCGCACATCCGCCGCACCACCCCGCGCATCCCCGAGAACGACCCGCGCGAGACCCAGCCGACGCTCGGGTTCCAGCGCGTGCTCCAGCGGGCGGTGATGCAGGTGCAGGCGGCCCAGCGCAGCGAAGTCTCCGGCGCCCACGTGCTCGCGGCGATCTTCGGCGAGCAGGACGCCCACGCCGTGCACCTGCTGCACAAGGCCGGGGTGACGCGCCTGGACGTGATCAACTTCATCTCGCACGGCCCGGAGGTCGACGAGAACGGAGTCGACGAGGAGGAGCCGTCGATCAATGACGAGGCCCAGGACAGCGCCGAGGAACAGCCCGCCGACGAGAACGCCTTCGAGAACTTCGCCGTCAACCTGAACAAGCAGGCGGCCGAGGGTAAGATCGACCCGCTGATCGGTCGCACCGCCGAGGTCGAGCGCGTACAGCAGGTCCTTTCCCGCCGTCGCAAGAACAACCCGCTGCTGGTCGGCGAGGCCGGTGTGGGCAAGACGGCGATCGCCGAGGGCCTGGCGCGCAAGATCGTCGACGGCGACGTGCCGGAAGTCCTCTCCGAGGCCACCATCTATGCACTGGACCTGGGTGCGCTGGTCGCGGGAACCAAGTACCGCGGGGACTTCGAGAAGCGCCTGAAGATCGTCCTGAAGAAGGTTCGCTCGGTGCCCGACGCGATCCTGTTCATCGACGAGATTCACACCCTGATCGGGGCGGGCTCGGCCTCTGGCGGCTCGATGGACGCCTCGAACCTGATCAAGCCGGCGCTCGCCTCGGGCGAACTGCGCTGCATCGGTTCGACCACGCACCAGGAATACCGCAGCATCTTCGAAAAGGATGCGGCGCTGACCCGTCGCTTCCAGAAGATCGACGTGCCCGAGCCGTCCGAGGACGAGACCATCGACATCATCCGCGGCCTGCGCGAGGGGTACGAGAAGCACCACGGCGTGGTCTACACCGACGAGGCGATCGAGGCGGCCGTCCGGCTCTCCAATCGGCACATCAACGACCGTCACCTGCCCGACAAGGCGATCGACGTGATCGACGAGGTGGGTGCGCAGTACCGGTTGCTGCATCCGCAACCGGAAGACAACCGCATCACCGCGGCCGATATCGAGCGCGTGGTCGCCCGGATCGCCCGGATCCCCGAGCGGAGCGTCTCGACCTCCGACCGGGAGGTACTCCGAAACCTCGATCGTAACCTCAAGATGGTGGTGTTCGGCCAGGACGAGGCCATCGCCCAGATCACGACCGCAATCCGGCTGGCCCGCTCGGGGCTCCGCCCGGACAACAAGCCGATCGGCTCGTACCTGTTCGCCGGGCCGACCGGCGTGGGCAAGACCGAGGTCTCCAAGCAGCTCGCCCGCCTGCTCGGCATCGAGCTGGTGCGCTTCGACATGTCCGAGTACATGGAGCGCCACAGCGTCTCGCGGCTGATCGGCGCACCCCCGGGCTACGTCGGCTTCGACGAGGGCGGCCTGCTCACCGAGAAGGTGCACAAGAACCCGCACGCGGTGCTGCTGCTCGACGAGATCGAGAAGGCGCACCCGGACGTGTTCAACGTGCTGCTGCAGGTAATGGACAACGGCGCCCTGACCGACACGAACGGCCGGACGGTCGACTTCCGCCACGTGATCCTGATCATGACCTCCAACATGGGGGCCGAGGAAATGGCGAAGAACACCATGGGCTTCGTCGCCCAGGACATCGGGTCGAGCGGGCTGGAGGCGATCAAGCGTGGCTTCACGCCGGAGTTCCGCAACCGGCTGGATGCCATCATCCAGTTCCAGTCGCTGGGTACGCGGCAGGTCGCCAACGTGGTCGACAAGCTGCTGCTGGAACTCGAGCAGCAACTCGAGGCCAACCACGTCACCCTGCAGGTCGACGAGGAGGTGCGGCAGTGGCTAGGCGAGAAGGGCTACGACGCCGTGCTCGGCGCCCGTCCGATGGCCCGCCTGATCCAGGACCGGCTCAAGCGCCCGCTGGCCGAGCAGATGCTGTTCGGCAACCTGGCCGACGGCGGCCGGGCACGGTTCGATCTCAAGGATGGCGAGCCGGTGCTTTCAGCCACTCCGGCAGCCGAATCGGTGGCCGAGGAATCCTCGACCGCTTGACCGGTGTCACTGGGCGACGGATCGCGTTGACCCTGCCCCAGTTCCGCGGCGCCCCGAATCGGGGCGTCGTTTTCGTCGGGCACCACCGTGGACGATCGCCCATGGCATCTCTCGGGCGGGCCGGATCAGCCGATGAAAACGAACTGGCCTGTTCGGTCGGTCGAGCGACCGCGCCGGATCAGCGAGAGCGGAAGGAGATGCGACCCTTGGTCAGGTCGTAGGGAGTCAACTGCACGGTAACCTTGTCGCCGGTCAGGATGCGGATGTAGTTCTTGCGCATGCGCCCGGAAATGTGGGCGGTCACGACATGGCCGTTTTCCAGCTCCACCCGGAACATGGTGTTCGGCAGTGTGTCGATCACTACGCCCTGCATCTCGATGTAATCTTCTTTTGCCATAAATCCTCTAGCCGATTGAAATGGTGCGTGATTATCGACGAAAAAACCGGGTTAGCCAAGGATGGCCGCCCGAAACACGCGATATCCTCGCCGATCACGGCCAAAAACACACGTGAAAATCGTCAC
>NZ_JAWLBP010000082.1:0-4076 GCF_041687595.1 Guyparkeria sp.
GCCGTCAACGGTCGCGGCTCCTGGGTGACGGGTTCGAGGTTCTTCAGGTCCTTGTCCTGGGAGACGGTCTTGAGGTCGCGGAACTTGCGGGCGCTGGGCAGTACGCGGGTCTCGAGGGTGCCCACGGAGCTGTTGTAGGCATTGACCGTCTGGTTGAGGCTCTTGCCCACCTTGGTCCAGTGCTCGGCCAGCGTGCCGATGCGCTCGTAGAGCTCCTTGCCCAGTGCCGCCACCTCGGCGGCGTTCTGCGCCATGGCTTCCTGCCGCCAGCCGTAGGAGACGGCCTTGAGCAGCGCGATCAGGGTGGTGGGGCTGGCCGGGATGACGCGGTTCTCGGCGCCGTACTCGATCAGCCCCGGGTCCTCGGCCAGGGCCGCGGAAAAGAAGGCCTCGCCGGGAACGAACAGCACCACGAACTCAGGCGACGGGTCGAACTGGTCGAAGTAGCTCTTCTTCGCCAGCTGCCCGACGTGGTTGCGCACCTGCCGGGCGTGATGGACCAGTGCCGCCTTGCGGGCGGTCTCGTCCTGCGCCTCGACGGCCTGCAGGTAGGCATCCACCGGCGCCTTGGCGTCGACCACCACCTGTCGGCCACCGGGCAGGTGGACGATCAGGTCGGGGCGCAGGCGGCCGTTCTCGGTGCTCTGGCTGACCTGCTCGTCGAAGTCGCAGTGTTCGAGCATGCCGGCCATCTCGACCACGCGCTTGAGTTGCAGTTCGCCCCAGCGCCCACGCGCCTGCGGCTGGCGCAGGGCCTTGACGAGGTCCGCGGTCTCGCGGTGGAGCTGCGGCAGGTGGGTCTGCAACAGATCGTTGACCTGCTGGGTGAGCGCCGAGTAGGCGCTGGTACGCGCCTGCTCGAGCCCATCGAGCTTGGTGTCGAACTTCTCCAGGCGCTCGCGGATCGGAGCGGTGAGCTGTTCGATCGCCTTGTGACGCGCGGAGAGGTCGTCCTTCGCCTGGTGCTGGAAGCGCTCTAGGTTCTCGCGCGCGAGCCGGAGAAAGGACTCGTTGTTGCGCGACAGAGCGTCGGAAGACAGGCTCTTGAAGGCATCCGACAGCTTCGCCCGCGCCTCGTCTAGCAGCGCGAGCTTTTCCTCGGCCGCGCGACGCTCCTGATCGAGGCGTTCGGTGAGTTCGGCGTTGGCCGCCTGCAGCCGAGCCGCGGCCGCCCGCTCCTGCTCGAGGGCGGCCATCGCCTCGCGGCGCTGCGCCTCGACCGCTTCCCGGCCGGAAACGAGATGCTCGCACTCGGCCTCCAGGCGCGTGACCCGGGTACGGGCATCGGCCAGCGCACCGGTCTCCTCCTCGAGAATGGCCTCCAGGCGCGCCGCCTCGTCGCCGAGACGTCGGCGTTCGTGGCCCTCGGCACGCAGCCGCGCAGCCAGCCAGGCCACCGCGACCGCGGCGACCACGACCAGCCCGGCCAGCCCCCAGGCGAGCGGTTGGTTCAACAACAGATCCAGTTCGTTCACGTTCTTTCTCCATCCGGGCGGTCAACCGCCCAGGGGTGATCCGCCCCTTCGTGTGTATCGATCAAGCCGCGCGCCTCGGCGACGTCCCGCCCGATCTGCTCGACCAGGGCATCCAGCGACTCGAAGCGCCGCTCGTCGCGGATGCCGGCGAGAAAGTCCACCTCCACCAGCCGGCCATAGAGATCGCCTTCGAAATCCAGCAGGAACACCTCCAGCCGGGCCTCGACACCGTCGACGGTCGGCCGCGTGCCGATATTGGCCACCCCGTAGCGCGGTTCGCCCCCGATGCCGGACACCCGAACCAGGAAGACTCCACGCAACGGCGACAGGCGGCGTCGCAACGCGATATTGGCGGTGGGAAAACCAAGCTGGCGGCCGCGCTTGTCGCCGTGCATCACCCGCCCACAGAGAAAGAACGGGTGACCGAGCAGCCGAGCGGCCTCGACCACGTCGCGGGTCTCGAGCGCCGCGCGTACCCGAGTCGAGGAGACACGCTCTCCGTCCAGCGCCACGGTTCGTGCCCGCTCGACGCCGAAGTCGTTTAGCCTCGCAAGCGACTCGAGCAGGGCGAAGTCCCCGCGGCGCTGCGCCCCGAAACGGAAGTCGTCGCCGATCACCACGTGGCGCGCCCCCATCGCCCCGACCAGCAGGCGAGTGACGAAGTCCTCGGCGGGCAGCTCGGCCAGCCGCCGGTTGAAGGGCAGCAGTACCACCCGGTCGACCACGCCCAGCCGGTCGAAGGCGACGAAGCGCTCACGCAGGCGGGTCAGGCGGGCGACGGGGGTCACTCCCCTCACCTCGGCGAAGTACTCACGCGGCAAGGGTTCGAAGATGACGACGAACAGCGGCAGGCCGAGCGCGCGGGCCCGCTCGGCCGCCTGGCGGATCACCGCCTGGTGGCCACGATGGACCCCGTCGAAGTTGCCGATGGTGACCACCGCGCCCCCCGGGGCGAGCGGCGTGTCGGCCGGCGAATCGGTGACATGAAGGCGCGTCAACTGCATTCTAGATTCCGTTAGCCACGCTCGGGCGGCACGTCACGATCGAAGGTCACCACCGCCCACAACCGGCGGGGCGTGTGGCCGAACAGGGCCGCGACGACGACGAAGAACAGCACGCCGAGCAGTATCATCCCGGCCACCGCCGCCAGCCGCATGCCCGCCCCCCAGGCCGTCCACACCTCGGCCGGCGGGCTGATCCACAGCAGCAGGCCGGCCATGATCAGTGCGGAGAGGGTGATCCGGCTGATGAAGCGGCGCGTGCCCGGCTCGACCCGCCACGCACCCCGTTGCCGCAGGGTCCAGCCCAGCAGGAGCGCGTTCACCCAGGCGGCCATCACCGTGGTCAGCGCCAGGCCGACGTGGGCCAGATGCCCGCCGAGCAGGAACACCCAGGGCAGCACCAGCACCGCCTTGAAGCCCAGATTGGCGAGCACCGAGATCACGGCGATGCGTACCGGCGTGGTCGTGTCCTGCCGGGAGAAGAACCCCGGCGCGAAGATCTTGATCAGCAGGAACGCCGGCAGCCCCAGCGCGTAGGCGGTCATCGCCAGCGCCACCATCTGCGTGTCCATGGCGGTGAAGGCATCATACTGGAACAGCGTGGCCAGAATGGGCACCGCCAGGCCGATCAGCCCCGCCATGGCCGGCACCCCGATCAGGAACGTCAGGCGCAGGGCCCCGTTGACGGTGCGATTGTAATCCTCGTCGCTGCCACGGGCGAAGGCACGCGACAGGGCCGGCAGGATCACCGTGCCGATCGCCACGCCGAACACCCCCAGCGGCAGCTCCACCAGCCGGTCCGAGTAGTACAGCCAGCTCACCGAGCCGGCCACCAGCAGGGAGGCGAGGATGGTGTCGACCAGCAGGTTGATCTGCGTCACCGAGGCGCCGAACATCGCCGGCAGCATCAGCCGCAACGTCTTGCGCACCCCCGGATGCCGACCGAACCGAGGCCGCGGCAGCAGCCCCAGCCGGGCAAGGAACGGCAGCAGGAAGAACAGCTGCAGGATGCCGGCGACGAACACCCCCCAGGCCAGCGCCATCACCGGTTGCTCGAAGAACGGAGCGGCGACAAGCGTCGCGGCGATCAGACTGATGTTCAGCCAGATGGGCGCGAGTGCCGGCATGGCGAAGCGACCGAATGCGTTGAGCGTGCTCGCCGCGAAGGCGGTCAGCGAGATGAACAGCAGATACGGGAAGGTGATCAGCAGCATCGTCTCGGCGAGTTCGCGCTGCCCCGGGTCGTCGGTGAAACCCGGCGCGAACAGCATGACCAGGAGCGGCGCGCCCGCCAGCCCCAGCGAGACGACCACCACCAGCACCGCGGCGAGCGTGCCGAACATGTGATCGACGTACTCCCTGAGCTCGGCGCGGGTCCGCGTCTCGCGGTATTCCGAGAGCACCGGCACGAAGGCCTGCTGGAACGCCCCCTCGGCGAACAGGCGGCGCAGGAAGTTGGGAATCTTGAAGACGACGAAGAAGGCATCGGTCGCCGCACTGGCGCCGAACACGCGCGCGAGCAGCACGTCGCGCACGAACCCCAGCACGCGCGAGATCATCGTCATGCCGCCGAAGGCCGCGCTGCTCTTCCAGATGCTCA
>NZ_JAWLBP010000083.1:0-3812 GCF_041687595.1 Guyparkeria sp.
ACTACCTCGCGCGGGTGGACGGCCGACTGGTCGATGGTGCCGAAGAACAGTCGCTCGAAGGCGAGCACGCGGTGGCGGTTGTCGAGGTACAGCACGCCGAAGATCTCCTGGGTTTCCCCGTCGAGCTCGGCCTGCAGAAAGCGGAATACCGCCTGCGGGCTGCCGATGTCCGGGCCGACGCGCAGCTCCTCGGCGAAGTGCCGCCGGGCGAGCTCGACCACGGCCTGCAGCTGGGCGTACTTGGCATCGCCCAGCCCGCGGGCGCGGGCGAAGTCCTCGCGCGTGGCCGAGAGCAGCGCGCTGATCGAGCCGAAGTGGGAGAGCAGGTCGCGGGCGAGGTCCACGGCGGAGCGGCCGGTTACCCCGGTGCGCAGGAAGATCGCCAGCAGTTCGGCGTCGGAAAGGCTTGCCGGGCCACGGTCGAGCAGGCGCTCGCGCGGGCGTTCGCTGGCGGGCCAGTCGGTGATGGACATGATTCCCTCCATGGAATCAGCGGGTTGTCTTTCTATTGTGCCGGAATGCTCCCCAGGAGCACACCGGCCGCCCGCCATTCCGCCAGCTGCGGCCCGGCGAAGGCTTCCAGCTCCTCGGTCGGCATGCTCATCTCCTCGGCTAGTTGCGCGACGGTCTCGCGTCCCGGTGCGGTCGATTCCGCCAGCAGGGCCAGCAGGCGTGCGCTGGCCGGGGACAGGCGCTGGCAGACCGGGGCGCCGTTGGTGTCGCGGAACAGCAGCAGGTGATGTGTGCCGGGCCGGTCGGGTGCCGGTGTTTCGCCGGCCTCGACTCCGGCAGCCATGGCGTCGACGGGCCAGGTGGTGATCATCAGCCGGGCCAGCGGCGAGACCCACGGTCGTCCGGCGAGCGGATCGCCTCCCCGATCGAGGCCGGCGGGTGGCTCGGGGTCTTCGCCGGTCAGGAGCTCGAAGCGGGCCAGCTCGTAGGCGGCCAGTTCGTGCTGCCAGTCGGCCAACGAGTCATCGTTTGTGACGCAATCGTCGTCCGTGACGAAGTCGACGAACTCGCCCGGTACGTCTCGCAGCAGCGGGGAGGCAAGCGGCCGGTCACGGAAGAATTGCCGCACCAGTGCCTGCCACTCGGCAGCCGACATGCTCTGGTGCAGGGCCGGGAAGGCGGTCTCGAGTATCCCGTCGATATTGTTGCGGAACAGCTGCGCGTACCAGGCCATCCGCTCGGGCTTGCTCCCCGGCGGGGGCGGGTTGGCCTCCGGGTCGCGCACGTAGCGGGTGAAGGCCTCCTGGGTCGCTCGGAAGTCGCTCATCTCAGGCCGCCTGCCCACGCAGGGCCTGCTCGGCGATCCGTCGGATGGTGGCGACCTCGTCCATCAGCTCGGCCAGCGGCGGGATGTCGAAGTCGCGCTCCAGCAGGGTCGGCACGGCACCGACGTGGCGATAGGTGTGGCCGAGCAGGTCCCAGACGGGGTCGCTGACCGGCGCACCGTGGCTGTCGATGATCAGGTCCGGCTCGACCTGGTGGTGCCCGGCGACGTGCAGGTAGCTCACCCGCTCGGCCGGCATGGCGTCGATGAACGCGGCCGGGTCGTAGCCGTGGTTGACGCTGTTGACGTAGACGTTGTTCACGTCGAGCAGCAGGTCGCAATCCGCCCGTTCGAGGATCTCGAGGATGAAGGTCCGCTCGTCCATGGTGGATTCCACCGGCGAGTAGTAGGAGACGTTCTCCAGCGCCAGCCGGCGGCCCAGACGTTGCTGAACGGTGTCGATGCGGGCGACGACATGCTCGATGGCCTCCTCGGTGAAGGGGATCGGCATCAGGTCGTAGAGGTGGGCGTTGTCCGAGCAGAACGAGAGGTGTTCGCTGTAGAGCTCGGGCCGATACTCGTCGAGGAAGCCGGCGACATCGTCGACGAAGGCGATGTCGAGCGGGGCCGGGCCGCCGATGGAAAGCGACAGGCCGTGGGTGTAGAGCGGGTAGTCCTCGAGCAGTGCCTTGAAGCGCGCCCTGGCTGGACCGCCAAAACGGATCCAGTTCTCGGGGGCGACTTCGAGGAAGTCCACGTCGGGACGCTGTTCCTCGATTTCCGTCATCATGGTGCCGCGCCGCAGGCCGATGCCTACCCGCACGACACGGTCGGATTCGTGGAGACGCATGGCAGCCTCCCTTTCATTGACGGCAGGCAGCGGCCCGCCGTCGTGGGGGGTCGGTCGCGGGCGCAAGGCCGCGACCGGGGGATCAGGACTTGTCGTCGTTGTCCCCGTCCTTTTCGCCGTCCTTCTCCTCGTCCATGCTGCTACCGCACTGGCCGGCGCCGCAGGCCATCTCGGCCGTCTTGAGGCTGCCGGCATGGGTGGTCTCGGAGGCGAACGGGTTGCCGGCCTGACTCGCGGCCATGGCCGAGGAGCCCGCGATGGCGGTGGCGAGGGCGGTCGAGCCGATCAGCAGGTGCTTCTTGGATTTTGCTTTCATCTCGTCAGATCCTCTCGTCTGGGGTTCACGCGGCGGCGCCGCTTGGTGTTTCG
Source organism: Guyparkeria sp. (assembly GCF_041687595.1). Lineage (NCBI taxonomy): Bacteria > Pseudomonadati > Pseudomonadota > Gammaproteobacteria > Chromatiales > Thioalkalibacteraceae > Guyparkeria > Guyparkeria sp. The sequence goes on from NZ_JAWLBP010000083.1 coordinate 2,496, forward strand.
ACCACTTCGCGGCGGTCGTTTCAGGGTTTGGTTCATCCGTGATCATGCCCAAGACTAGTCGGTAATACCAGAGTCAGTCGCTGGGATTTGTTAGCCCGGTCAACTACCTAGGCCGCCCGGATGATCATTCCGGGTTGACCAGGTCCCGCCGCGGTTGGTCGATGCCGTCGGTGCAGACATCGAGGTCCGGGTCCTCGATGCAGCGCTCGGCGGCGCGGAGGCGCTGGTCGAGGTAGGTCGGGTAGAAGTCCGGCACGGTCACGCCCTTGAGCTCGTCGACCACCTGGCGACCGTCCGGGGCGAAGTAGATCACCTCCGGCACCAGCTGCACGCCCTGCAGCCGGGCGAACTCCTGCGGGGTCCACGATTCGCCCTGCCACTGGATCTCCGGGGTGGGCGAGTCGATTTCCACGCGGCGGATGATCAGCCGCCCCTTGTACTTCTCGCTGCGGGCCATCGGCTGCAGGAACTCGTCGTCGACGGTCTGGCAGTAGGTGCAGTAGGTGGCGTGGAAGAACATGAGCATGGGAATCTGCTGTTCCTGCATGTACTCGAGGTCGGCCTCGACGTTTTCCAGATCGCTCATCAACGGCACGTCGTCACGGGCGCTCTCCGAGGCGGAGTCGCCGGCCTCCCCGGGCGGGCTGGACATGCCCATCATGAGCAGGGCGGCCAGGGGCGCGAGCGTGGCAAGCGCCAGTCGATGCAGGACAGGGGATGGGATGATTGCAGACAATGTTTCTCCTCCGAACGAGGTGACGGCCGATCCGGGCGGCCTGTTACTGATTCTAGGACCAAACGGGCGGCGGTCGGGTTCCTCGGCGAAGAGCGGCATGAACCCGGTGGCGCTCGTCGGGTCGAACCGGCGCCGGATTCATGCAGACCTTCCCCCCGGACCCGTGTCCGACTGCTGCATCCGGGTTACCATGGCGCGTATCTCGCGACGGCCCGAGCGGGGCTCCGGCCGTCCGGCTTGCATGAATGAGGATGACAGATGAGCAAGGCATTTTCCGAAGGCCGCGTGCTTCGTATCGCCACCCGTGCCAGCCTGCTTGCCCTGTGGCAGGCGGAGTTCGTCGCGGCGGAACTGAAGAAACGCAACCCCGGGCTCGAGGTGGAGCTGGTCAAGATGACCACGCGCGGCGACCAGCTGCTCGACAGCCCGCTGTCGAAGATCGGCGGCAAGGCGCTGTTCGTCAAGGAGCTGGAGGTCGCGATGCTCGAGGATCGCGCCGACATCGCGGTGCACTCGATGAAGGACGTGCCGATGCAGTTCCCCGACGGCCTCGAGCTGATCGCCATCCTCGAGGGCGACGA
>NZ_JAWLBP010000084.1:0-3777 GCF_041687595.1 Guyparkeria sp.
GTCAGAGTCTTTTCTATTCGCTTCGTCGCGAGGACGACGCCCGCCGGGCTGGTTAGGCCTGAGAGCACTTTCTTCCCTTTACCGACCATGGCCTGCGCCTGGCCAGCTCCCAGCTGGAGCTCCAGCTCCGAGATGACGCGCAATCCCGCCGCGATGCCCGCCGCGGATGCCCTCCTCGACCCACCCCGCCGGCTGACGTGTACACTGTCGAACCAGACGATCTCACAGGGGGGCTCGTGTCCGGGACGCTCGACATCTCCGCACTCCAGGAACGCCTGCGGCGCTTCGCCGCCGACCGCGACTGGGAGCAGTTCCACTCCCCAAAGAACCTGGCGATGGCCCTCTCCGTGGAGGCCGCCGAGCTCGTCGAGATCTTCCAGTGGCTCACCGAGGCGCAGTCGGCCGAGCTCGACGACCGCACCCGCGCGGCCGTCGCGGAGGAAATCGCCGACGTGCAGATCTATCTCGCGCGCCTGGCGGACCGGCTGAGCATCGACATCCCTGAGGCGGTGGAGGCGAAGCTGGCGCTGAACGCCCGCAAATATCCCGCGGACGAGGTGCGGGGCAGCGCGGCCAAGCGCTCCGGCCACGAGGAACGCTGACGCCGTGATCGTCTACGAAGCGACCCGCGGCGAGTTCACCGAGGACGTGTTCTCGAACGCCATCGAGGGTCGGATCCTCGCCGCCTTCCAGCAGCGCCTCGGCCACTCCACCAGCCGCGCCGAGATCGAGGCGTGGCGGAACTCCATGGGCTACATGAACAACGCCCTGCTGGGCGCCGGCATCCCGGCGGACGCCGGGGTCGCCATCGAGTACCGCATTCCGCAGACGGCCAAGCGCGTCGACTTCATCCTCACCGGCCTCGACCCGGCCGGGCGCCACGCCGCCGTCATCGTGGAGCTCAAGCAATGGAGCGAGGCGGCGGCCACGGCCAAGGACGGCATCGTCGAAACCTTCGTCGGCGGCTCGCGGCGCGAGGTGGAGCATCCCTCCTACCAGGCCTGGAGCTACGCCTGGTACATGCGCGACTACAACGAGGCGGCCCACGACGACCGGATTCTGCTGCGCCCCTGCGCCTATCTGCACAACCTGGAAAATGCGGACGCGCTGAACTCGCCGTTCTACGAGGCCTACACCTCCGAGGCGCCGCTCTTCGCCCGCTCGGATTCCGAGCGCCTGCAGGACTTCCTACGCCGCTACATCCACAAGGGCGACCGCAAGAGGGTTCTCTACCAGATCGAGAACGGCCGCATCCGGCCGTCGAAGAACCTGGCCGACCACCTCGCCTCGCTGCTGAAGGGCAATCGCGAGTTCATCCTGCTCGATGAGCAGAAGCTGGTCTACGAGACCGCGCTCGAGAAGGCGGCACTGGCCGCCAAGTCCGGCCGCAAGCAGGTGCTGATCGTCGAGGGTGGGCCCGGCACCGGCAAATCCGTGGCGGCCATTCATCTGCTGGTGGCGCTGACCAAGCGCGGACTGGTGACGCAGTACGTGACCCGCAACGCCGCCCCGCGCGGGGTCTACGAGCAGAAGCTGACAGGCGCCATGCGCCGCACGCGCATCCGCAGCCTCTTCAAGTCCTCGGGCGCCTACGTGGATGCGGACCCGAGTTCCCTCGACGTGCTGATCGTCGACGAGGCGCATCGGCTGAACGAGAAATCCGGGCTCTACGGCAATCTGGGCGATCATCAGGTGGCGGAGATCATCCGCGCATCGCAGTGCTGCGTGTTCTTCGTGGACGACGACCAGCGCGTCACCTTCAAGGACGTGGGCGAGAAGGCGCTGATCTGTGAGATCGCGCTCGCCGAGGGCGCCGAGGTCACCCAGCAGGAGCTTTCGTCGCAGTTCCGCTGCAACGGCTCCGACGGCTATCTCGCCTGGCTCGATCAGCTCCTCGAGATCCGGGAGACGGCCAACCTCGACCTCGAGGGCATCGACTACGACTTCCGGGTGTTCGACTCGCCGGTGGAGTTGCACCGGCAGATCGTGGAGCTGAACCGGATCAACAATCGGAGCCGGGTCGTCGCCGGCTACTGCTGGGACTGGCGGGGCAAACGGGACCCGGAGGTCAGGGACGTGCGCATCGATGCCTTCGGCTACGCGCGGCGCTGGAATCTCGACAAGGACGGCAGGCTCTGGATCGTCACCCCTGGCTCCGAGGAAGACGTCGGCTGCATCCATACCTGCCAGGGGCTGGAGCTCGACTACGTGGGAGTGATCATCGGGCCCGACCTGGTGGTGCGCGATGGCAGGGTGGTCACCGACGCCGGCAAGCGCTCGCGGCAGGACCGCTCGGTGTCTGGCTACAAGAGCTGGTTGAGGCGCGATCCGGAAGCCGCCCGGGCCGCCGCGGACCGGGTGATCAAGAACACCTACCGCACGCTCATGACCCGCGGGCAGAAGGGGTGCTTCGTGTTCTCGGTGGATCCGGAGACGAATGCGTGGCTGAAGGCCCGTGCCCCCGGCCGGCCGGACCCGGCGGGGAGCCTGCTGATGGCGGCCGAGGAGCCGCCGCCGTACGAAACGCCCTGAAGGAGGGAATGAGCTGAAGTCTGCCTTTCGTATGGTCTCGGGATCATCCTTATCGTAAAGCGTGCCTTTACTATACGCATGCCCCTGTAGCTATAAGAAAGGCGCGCTTACTTAAGGAGACGTCCTTGGTTCAAGCACGGGGGCTGGCACTCGCGCCCGCAAGGGGCGACCATCGAGACACCCGAGGCAAAGGAAGCCACCCATGGCAGAGTACATCCCCCCATCAATCGACTGGGTCCGCAAGCACGTCGAGAAGTACGAAGGCAGCGGCGGCACCGAAGCGACCACCCTGCCGAACACCGACCTGCCCTGCATCATCGTCACCCACAAGGGCAACAAGACCGGCGGCATCCGCAAGATCCCGCTCATGCGCGTGAAGGTGGACGAGGGCTACGTGCTGGTCGGCTCCATGGGCGGCCAGCCCAAGAACCCGGTGTGGGTCTACAACCTGCGCGCGAGCCCGGACGTGGAGATCCGCGATGCCACCGAGGTGCAAAAGATGCGGGTGCGTGAGGTGACGGACGAGGCCGAGCGGAAGCGCCTGTGGGAGGCCGCCGTCCAGGCCTTTCCAACGTACGACGAGTATCAGGCCAAGACCAGCCGCCAGATCCCGGTCTTTCTCGCCGAGCCCGTATAGCCGAGGGCACGGCTGGCGCTGTCAGCCGGGGCCGGCTGTCCGGCTGGCAAGCGCTTTGCTTCTGAATCGGCCACGTCGTCAGACGACTTGGCCGAGAAGGAGGCTGAGATGGGCTCGATACAAGCCATCCGAGGCACGGATCTCCCGTCGACCTCGGCAGATGTGTCTACCGAAAAATGGACTCGCAGAATTCTCGATGTGGACGACCGCATCACGGTCTATGCGGCGCGGAACGACCCCCGGGCCCTCTCGGCCTGGCACCACCACGGCGAAAACGTAGCCTGCGTGTACGTGATGGAGGGGAAGCTGCGGATCGAGTGGGGCCCGGACGAGCGGGACAGCGCCGAGCTCGCGGCCGGCGACTTCTACGTCATTGCTCCAGGGGCGATCCATCGCGAGGCGAATCCGGGCGCCGAGGATCACTTGCTGGTTGGCTTCGCCGTGGGGTCGGGCCCGAAATTCTTCGACGTCGATGGCCCCGCGGCTGCTGCGGGATCGGTGCGCGAAGGGCCACCGGTCCGCGTGTGCCGCGCGGGCGACATGGTGGCCGGCCCATCGAGCGAAGGCATGACGCGGGCCATCGGCGATATCGATGACGAAATCTCGGT
>NZ_JAWLBP010000085.1:0-2309 GCF_041687595.1 Guyparkeria sp.
AAGTTTGAAATAGGCCCACTATTCCTGCACTTGCCCGCCTTGCTCCGGCCCTTCTGGCTGTGCTCCATAGTCACCGAACTTTCCGCATGGCCCACTAGCAGAAGCCGACCCTGAGCCGCCGCCCAACCTTCGCCCTCAACCGACCCTTGACCGCCTTGTTGCGGACGCCCGAGAACGTCAACCAGGAACATCTTTCCCCGACCGGCGCCTCAAATTTGGCAATGTCGGCGCTTGGAGTGCCTGAGGGAGGCGGACGGATTTCCGGCAACGTCGCCGGCTGAGAGTAACGCCGCTGCCAATCCGCGCCGAGACCGCTGTTGAAGCGATGGCCTGCGTCGCGATATTTTTTCGGAGGCTCACCACCGCACCAGGGCTCCGCCCGCGAGGATATACTTCGGTCGAACCTGTGCGTGAAGAAGGCGTGCGATGGCGATGAACGACGGGACGGGGAACGGCACATCGGCGAGATCGGCGTCGCGCACCGACACCCTGGATGTCCGCAGCATCGTCGACACTGTGCGCGAACCGCTGCTGGTCCTGGACAGGCATCTGCGGGTGCAGAGTGCCAACCGCTCCTTCTACCGCACATTTCAGGTTTTGCCGCAGGACACCGAAGGCCGGCTTCTCTACGACCTGGGCAACCGGCAGTGGGACATTCCGCGCCTGCGCACCCTGCTCGAGGAGATCCTCCCACACGATACGGTGGTCGACGATTTCGAGCTGACGCACGATTTCCCGGACATCGGGCACAAGGTGATGCTGCTCAACGCCCGCAGGCTCCCGCAGGAGGGCGACGACCGGATCCTGCTGGCCCTCGAGGACGTGACCGAGCGGCGGCGGGCCGAGCGGGAACGTCACGAGATCGAGACCCGTTTCACCGCCTTGGTGAAGAACATTCAGGACCACTCGATCTTCACGCTCGATCCCCAAGGCCGGGTCACCAGTTGGAACGTCGCGGCCGAGCACATCCTGGGCTACGCCGAGGCGGAGGCGCTCGGGCGGCACTTTGCGTTCATCTTTACGGCGGAGGACCGTGAGCAGGGGGTGCCCGAAGCCGAGCTGCGTGCGGCCCGGGAAAGTGGCCGCGCCGATGACGAGCGTTGGCACCTGCGCAAGAATGGGGAGCGGTTCTGGGCCTTGGGAATCGTCAGCGCGCTGCACGACACCGATGGTCGGTTGACTGGCTTTTCCAAGATCCTGCGGGACATGACCGATTGGAAGCAATCCCAGGAGGTCATGCAGGCCAGCGTGCGGCGGCTGTCCATGGTCCTTGATTCGGCCTATATCATGGCGTTCGAATGGGATATTCCGCGCAACGAGGTACGGCGTCACCACTCCCGCCTCGGGGCGGCCCCCGAAACACCGGAGGAACGGCCGAGCAACCTTGAGGCGTTCTGCGATGCGGTTCATCCCGATGATCGGGAGCGCTTCCTCGCGAATCTTCACGACGCCCTGGCCCACCCGGAAGACGGGTATCGGGCGGAATTCCGAGTCTGCGAGCCGGGCGGACAGATCGTCTGGGTAGCCGAGCACGGCTACCTGGAGTGCGACGAACAGGGGCAACCCCAGCGGCTGATCGGGTTATCGCAGGACATCACCGAGCGCAAGGAGACCGAAGCGCGGTTGCGGGCGGCCCGCGACGCCTTCCGGCAGGTCGTCGATCAGTCGCCGTTTGGCGTCTACACGGTCGATACCGATTTCCGCCTGATGCAGATCAGCGTCGGGGCGCAAAGCGCCTTTCGGAACGTGCGACCGCTGATCGGGCGGGATTTCGGCGAGGTATTGCGACTCCTATGGCCTGAACCCTTCGCCAGCGAGTTGATCGCCCGTTTTCGCCATACCCTCGCAACCGGCGAGCCCTACCACGCACCAACGACGATCCTGCGTCGCTGGGGTGATGCCGGGAGCGAGTCCTACGACTGGAAGATCGAGAGGATCACGCTTGCCGACGGGCGGCCGGGCGTCGTCTGCCACTTTTATGACCTGTCGGAGCGGTACGGCTACGAGGAGGCGCTGCGCGAGAGCGAGGCCCGGTTCCGGACCATGGCCGACGGGTTGCCATTGATGGTATGGGTACACGATGCGAGGAGCCACCAGGAGTTCGTCAATCGCACCTTCTGCGAATTCTTCGATGTGAGTGCCGAGGAGGCCGCTGGCGACGGCTGGAAGACGCTGATGCACCCCGATGACGCTGCAGCCTATGTGACCGAGTTCCAGGAATGCGTACGGGCCCAACGCCCGTTCCATGCGGAAGTTCGGGTGCAGGCTGCAGATGGGAAGTGGCACTGGCTTGAATCCTGGGGACGGCC
>NZ_JAWLBP010000085.1:2409-3671 GCF_041687595.1 Guyparkeria sp.
CTCGCCACGCTGGCCCACGAGCTGCGCAATCCACTCGCACCCATCCGCACCGGCCTCGACCTGGTCGACGCCCTGCGCGGTGATGCTGCGGCCTGCGAGGAGCCCATACAAATCATGAATCGCCAGCTCAGCCACCTGGTGCGTCTGGTCGACGACCTGCTGGACGTCTCCCGCATCAGCCGCGGGAAGATCCAGCTGCGCAAGGAGCGGCTCAACCTGGCGGAGATCATCGATGACGCGCTGGATATGAGCGGCAGCGTACTGAGCCAGGGCGATCGCCGGTTCACCGTCAGCGTGGCTTCGAAGCCGCTCATGGTGGAGGGCGATCGTGTTCGGCTGGTGCAAAGCATCGCGAACCTCTTGAACAATGCGGTCAAGTTCACCGAGCCGGGTGGACATATCGACGTTCGCGTGATGGCGCGCGGCGAGCGGGTGGAGATTCAGGTACAGGACGACGGCCGTGGGATTCCACGGGAAGGGCTCGACAACATCTTCGAGATGTTCTCCCAAGCCAAGTCCGGCGTTACCAGCGGCCTGGGGATTGGCCTGTCCCTGGTGCGGGGACTGGTCGAGATGCATGGTGGCACAGTCAGCGCGTTCAGCGAGGGTCCCGGGCGCGGTGCCAGGTTCACCGTCGACCTGCCGCTCTGTCACAGCACCGTGGCGCCGGCGCCGGCAGCGACTGACGCGGCAATGGGACTCGATGTCCTGCCGACGCAATGCCGTGTCCTTGTGGTCGACGACGATCAGGACATCATCAAAAGTCTGGAACTTCTGCTCATGATGCTGGGTGCCGAGGTGCGGGTCGCCCGCGATGGGGCAGAGGCCATCCGCATCTTTGGCGACTGGCCGCCGACGCATGTCCTGATGGATATCGGGATGCCTGGCATGGACGGCTATGAGGTCGCGCGCCGGTTGCGTACCGATCGTGCTGACCAGGCCTTTCGGCTCATCGCTGTCACTGGCTGGGGACAGGAGGAGGACCGGCAGCGGGCGCTGGAGGCGGGCTTCGACGAGCACCTCGTGAAGCCGCTCCGTCTTGAGAGACTAAAGGAAGTTCTGTCCGCATAAGCGTCTGGCGCCGCATGCCATCGACGGGCTCGTCCTTGTCTGCAATGGATTGCCATCCAGCCCCTCATGGTGCGCCGCTGGGTGACAGGTTTGGGCCGGCGACTGCCACCATCGGTCATCGGGTGTCTCTACGCGACCCTTATGGAAAGCTTTCCCTAAGGGTCGTCAGATGTTGCTCCAAGATACGTCAG
>NZ_JAWLBP010000086.1:0-3629 GCF_041687595.1 Guyparkeria sp.
TTCAGGCCGCAATAACCGGGTTCGCCCGAGGTGATGGACATGAAGATTCTGGCAGACAAGCAACTTCGGATCGGTGCGCATCTTTCGTGGCGACGGAACCGACGGGTGCCCGCCGCGCCCCGCGGCTGGCTGGCCTCGCTGCTGGCGGCAACTGCCATGCTCGCCCTGCTGTCCACGCCCGCCCGCGCGGCACTGGAGATCGACATCAGCGGTGGCACCGAGAGCGGCGTGCCCATCGCCGTGGTGCCCTTCGACCAGCCCGGCGGCATCGACGACCTGGCGCGCATCATCGGCGACGACCTGGCGCGCTCGGGCCTGTTCGCCCCCATTTCCCGGGACGTCATGCCGGGGCGTCCCACCGGTCCCGAACAGATCCGCATCGACGACTGGCGTGCCGGCAAGGCCAGCTACGTCGTCATGGGCTCGGTCGAGTCCGACGGCGATCGCCTGCGTACCAGCTTCTACCTCGTCGACGTGAGCGACGGCAGCCGGCTGATCGGCAGCCGCATCACCGGAAGCGCCTCCAACGATCGCAGCATCGCCCACCGCATCAGCGATCTCGTCTACGAGGAACTGACCGGCGACCGCGGTGCCTTCTCCACGCGCCTGGCCTACGTCACCGAGCGCGGCCGCGGCGACGACAAGACCTTCACCCTGCAGATCGCCGACTCGGACGGCGCCAACCCGCGCACCGTGCTCGAGTCCCCGTACCCGATCATGTCGCCGAGCTGGTCCCCCGACGGCGGGCAGCTGGCCTACGTGTCCTTCGAAGGCAATCGCTCGGCCATCTGGGTGCAGGACCTGGGCACTGGCGAGCGCTACCAGCTCACCGACTTTCCCGGCATCAACGGCGCGCCGGCCTGGTCGCCGCGCGGTGACAAGATCGCCGTGACCCTGTCCAAGGGCGGCAACCCGGACATCTACGTGATCGACCTCGGCAGCCGGCGCTCGACTCAGTGGACCCGCAACGGCGCCATCGACACCGAGCCGACCTGGTACCCGGACAATCGCAGCATCGCCTTCACATCCGACCGCTTCGGCCAGCCGCAGGTGTTCCGCAAGTCCAGCCCGGACGACCGTGCACGGCGGCTGACCTTCGACACGCCCTACGCGGCCGGTCCGCGCATTTCGCCCGATGGCGAGAGCCTGGCTTTCGTCACCCGCGAGGGCAGCGGTTTCCACGTGGCCCAGCAGGAGCTCGCCGACGGTGAGCGCCGCCTGCTCAGCCGCGGCGGCTCCGAGGAGCGGCCCAGCTACGCACCCAACGGTGCGATGGTGGTTTATGCTGCGCAGTCGGGCAGCGGATCGGTGCTCAAGATCTCTCCCGTGATCGGCGGCGAACCGCAGACCCTCAGCTACGATCGAGGCAAGGTTCGCGATCCGGTCTGGGGACCGTTCATTGACTGACAGGTTTCACGCCATGGAATCCATCGCACGTTCTACCCATCTCGCGCTCAGGCCGCTGGCGGCCGCGTTGCTGGCCGTTTCGCTCGCCGGACCGGCTGCGGCCCAGCAGGCCGCGCCCGGTTGGCTCAACTGGGGTGGCGGGTCGTCCGACGCCGAGTCGGACGAGAGCCGCGACGCCGAAGCGGCCACCGCGCGCACCACGCCGATGGCCGGCAGCGGCGCCTCGGTGACCGATATCGATGCCGGCTCGGGCCAGGCCGCCCTCCTGCAGCGGATGATGCAGCGGATGGACAGCCTGGAGAGCCAGGTCCGTCAGCTCCAGGGACAGGTCTCCGAGCACGAGCGGGCACTCGAACGCCAGGAGCGCCGCCACGAGGAAGCGATCAAGGACCTCGAGCAACGCGTCGGCTCGGCACCTGCCGCCGGCATGATGAGCGAGACGGGCCCGGCCGGTCATGACGCGGCCGCCGCGATGTCGGGCCGGGAGGATGGCCCCTCGAGCGAGAGCGACGGGGCGGCGGACGCCGAGGCCGGCACCTCGGACGCGGCTGCCGGCGGGCAGGCGAGCAACGAGGAACAGCAGGCCCTCTACAACGAGGCCTTCGAGATCCTCAAGGGCGGCGAGTACGAGAAGGCCGTGGGCGCCTTCCAGAAGGTGATCGACGCCAACCCGCGCGGCAGCTGGGCCTCGAGTGCCGTCTTCTGGCAGGGCGAGACCTACTACGTCCAGCGTGATTACGACGCCGCGAAAAAGGCCTACGCCGAGCTGCTCGAGACCTATCCCGACAGCAACCGCGGGCCGGACGCCATGCTCAAGCTCGGCTACATCGCCCAGGAACAGAACGACGTCGAGGAGGCGAAGCGCCGCTTCAACGCCGTGATCGAAAAGCATCCGGATTCGCAGGCCGCCGGCCTCGCCAAGCAGCGCCTGGACCGACTCGGCGGATGAGTTCCTTCGAGGCCATGCCGCTCGACGCGGTGGACGCCCCGGGCGGGCAGACCCTGCGCATCACGGAGATCTTCCGCTCCATCCAGGGCGAGTCCGATCACGTCGGGTGGCCGACCATCTTCGTTCGCCTGACCGGCTGCCCGCTGCGTTGCGTCTACTGCGACACCGCCTACGCCTTCACCGGCGGCGAGCGCATGTCGCTCGACACCATCCTCGAACAGGTCCGCGCCCTGCAGACCCGGCACGTCTGCGTCACCGGCGGCGAGCCGCTGGCCCAGCCCGGTTGCCCGAACCTGCTGGCCCGTCTGGCCGACGCCGGCCACGTGGTCAGCCTGGAGACCAGCGGGGCGCTGGACATCGCGGCCGTCGACCCGCGTGTACACGTGGTCATGGACCTCAAGACGCCGAGCTCGGGCGAGGTGGACCGCAATCGCTGGGAGAACCTCGACTGCCTCAAGCCCGCCGACGAGATCAAGGTGGTGATCGGCAGCCGCGAGGATTTCGACTGGGCGATCGCCCGTGTCGACGAACACCGTCTCGACCGGCGCTTCCCCGTCCTGTTCTCCCCGGTTCACGGCGGGGTCTCGCCCACCGAACTGGCCGAATGGATCCTCGACAGCGGTCGGGAAATCCGCTTCCAGATGCAACTGCACAAGCTCGTCTGGGGCGACGAGCCGGGCCGCTAGGCATGGCAGGGCGGGCGTCAACAAGGCCCGAGCCCGCCGTGGTTCTGGTCTCCGGCGGCCTCGATTCGGCCACGCTGGCCTGGCAGGCCCGGGCCGACGGCTTTGCCGTCCACGCCCTGAGTTTCGACTACGGCCAGCGTCACCGTGCCGAGCTGGACGCCGCCGCCCGGGTGGCCGAGGCGGTCGGCGCGGCCGATCATCGCACCATCCGCATCGACATGGACGGTATCGGCGGTTCCTCGCTGACCGACATGAGTCAGTCCGTGCCCGACTACGACCCGGCCAGCGACGAGATCCCGAGCACCTACGTGCCGGCGCGCAACCTCACCTTCCTCTCCTTCGCGCTCGGCTGGGCCGAGGTGCTGGGCGCCACCCGCATCTACATCGGCGTCAACGCGGTCGACTACTCCGGCTACCCGGACTGCCGGCCGGCCTTCATCGAGCAGTTCGAGACGCTGGCCAACATCGCCACGGCCGCCGACCACCCGTTCGAGATCCACGCACCGCTCCTGCACCTCACCAAGGCGGAGATCATCCGCAAGGGCACGGCCCTGGGCGTGGACTACAGCCTGACGGTCTCCTGCTAC
>NZ_JAWLBP010000087.1:0-3612 GCF_041687595.1 Guyparkeria sp.
GCGGACACGCAGGTCTATCTCCTCAGACCATGTGTAATCAAACCCGACGCTTGAATGCAGTGATCGGCAACCTTGCGTGGGGGAAGCGCATCGTGAAAGCCTTCGGGGTCATCCGGACTTCCGGCGGTTACACTGAACCGCTCTCAGGCAGCAGGAATGACCGAAGTGAACTCACGACGTTCAGGAACGTTGGCAGACCGGCTGATGCGCACCATCGTGCTCTGCCTGATCGCGGGCCTTGCCGCCGGATGCGCCGACATGCCTCAGCTTCCGTATCCGGGAAGCGACGCGCCGGGGCAGGCGGCCATGGTACGGGGCATCAAGGAATCGCTGGAGATCGGCAGCATCCGTGCCGCCGATCTCCTGTCGAAGGACCGCGGCTATCTCGATCATCCTGTGTACCGGATCCGCCTGCCCGAGGCGGTTCAGCCGATTGCGGGAAGCCTCCGCCGGTTCGGTCTCGGCCCGCAGCTCGACCGGGTCGAGCTGCTCATGAATCGTGCCGCGGAACAGGCAGCGGGAGAAGCGAAGGCGGTGTTCGTCGATGCGGTGCGGGCGATGACGATCAGCGACGCGGTCGGCATCGTGCGCGGGCACGACACCGCCGCGACGGATTACTTCCGCCGGCAGACCGAGGCGAGCCTGCGCGAACGCTACTCGCCCATCATCCAGAGCCATCTGCAGCAGCTCGGCTTCTACTCGCAGTACCGACTGCTGCTCGCTGCCTACAACCGGGTGCCCGTCGCCGGCAAGCCCGATCTCGATCTCGAGCAGCACGCCCTCACCCAGAGCCTCGACGCGCTGTTCCGGCAGGTCGCCGAGGAGGAAAAGCTCATCCGCCAGGACCCGCTGGGCCGGGGCAGCCGCGCCATCGCGGCGGTGTTCGGGCGCTGAGAGGGCGCCTACGAGCGCCCGGCTACTCCATGAAGAACTTGCGGCCGACGGCGATGAGAGCCGAGCCGATTCCCGCGAACGCGGCGAAAGGAAGCAGCCAGACCAATCCTGCGAAAGGCGATGACAGCTCGAACCGGTAGCGCTCTGGTTGCGCGGGGTTGTAGTACACGGGCAGCGCCTCGCCCGCTTGGTGGCCGGCCGCGATCCGCAGGGCGTCCTCGCGGTTCTCGGCCCGGTGAGTCGTTCGCGCGGTGAACTCCCGGTCCGCCACGCGGTAGCCGTAGGTCAGGTCGGCGAAATAGGAAACGCGCTGCGCGTAGTGCTTGTCTTCGTTCAACTCGCGCACGCGCCGGACGACTTCGACGTCCTGCAGCGTCGCGACGGTCTGCGGCCATCGCCGGCTGTCGAAGTCCTCGCGCACGGCACCCACGGAGACCCAAACGAAAATGAGCCCGATCAGGACGAAGACACCGCCAATCAGATGGAACCAGAACGCGGGCTTGATGTTGCCGAGGAGTTCCACTACGCCCTCACTTGCCGCCGAAGAATGCGCCGAGATTGGCAATCAGCCCAATGCCGATGCCGTTGATCGCGAGCATCCCGATGAGGGTCACGACCAGGGGCAACTTGCCCGGCGGTGCCTCCCGCACGTCACTGGGGTTGGCCGGGTCGTAGTAGAAGGAGAGCGTCTCGTTCTCCTTCAGCCGCTCGGCCTCTTCGCGACTCCCCACGGCACGGACGGTCTGCTGCGTGTATACCGAACCGCCGGCCTCGTAGCGGAAGTCGAATATTGCTTCATAGCCATGCTGGGCGGTCGGCGCGCTCTGCCGGGTATTGATCACACGCTGCACATCGACGCTGTCGGCGCGGACCTCCAGCCGGGGCCAGAGATGAGCCGTTCGCTGTTGCTCGAAGAAGGTCAGGGCCTGATGAAACAGGAACACGTTCACCACGATCAAACCACACCATGCCGCGATCACCAGCGGGTGCATCGCCGCCAGTCGCGGGAAGATTTCCATTGCTACCCGGCCCCTCTGTTCCAAATGGGATTGCTATGAGAGCCGATAGTAGCTTAGCTGTATCAGCGGATGACCGCGCAGATCCTCACGAGGGCCCAGGCGAAATGTGGCAGGACCATCTGATGGTATTGGCCGTGCTGGCGGTGCTGGCCGTACCGGTGTACTTGCTCGATCACTTTCTGTTGAGATCGCAGGGGGACATCTTCCTCATCGACCTGAGCGGCTTGCTCATATCGGTGTACGGCTTGTGGGTCGCGGTGCATATTCCCGTTTCGAGCCTCGCGCTGTATTTCTTCAATACCGACAGGGTCTACGCGCTCCACGCATCGATGACGCCAGTCTCCGTCGGCCTCCTGTTGCTGGGGTATGTCGTCGTCTCCCAGGTCGATTCGGCCCGGAGCAAGGCGAAGTACGAAGCCCGAATGGCGATGCGCGAGACACTGTTCGATACCATCACGCTGGAGAAATGGTGGTACGTACCCGATGCGGCCAAGCCCGAGGCGATCGGCGCGGTGGTCGCGTTCGAGCACTCGGGGCGTTTTGCGGCGAGGGTCCACGGACGCACCTCGGATCCTTACGGTGGAGGCGTCTACCACGGAGAGATGCGGCCGCAAAAGCAGGTGACGGCCGGCGAGCGGGTCGAATACGTCTTCCCGCTGAAGTACTACAGCGACGGCCCTGCGCCCGACGTCGCCTTTTCGTTCATGCTGTTCCGCGACAGCACGGGGTCGGCGCCGGTGAACGTTTTCAAGAAGTACGTCGCCGCACCGGAGCGGGCCGACGATGGCGAAAGATTCTACGAGACGCTCCCGCCGCCGGTGGCCCCGCCATCCGTTCCGCCGAACTCGGAGAAGCATCGATGACCTGCCGACACCTGCACGAACTCGAGACTGAAGTCATCGCAGCGGGCATCAAGGAGACCTATCGCGGCGCGCCTTGGTCCATGAACTGTCGTGAGTGGGTCTATTTCGATGTGGTTTTCGATGTCGCATCTATTGCATCGAGAATGAATTTTCCACCGTGCGTCAAGGTGCACGAGAACCTCGATCCGAAATCTGGCACCGAGCGTGGGTTCGTGTGCACCGAGTGCCACGATGCCGTGATGGGGTTGTTGTCCTGGGCTGCCGTCTACCCCTGAGCGGGAAAGGGTGCTGATCGGCACTGGCCACGTCCGTGATCGGTGGCGCGGCGCTCATGTTCCTGCATTGCTCAACGCCCGGCCGCCGGGAGCCCAATAGCGTTCCTCCGCAAGGCCAGCAGCAACAGCCACCACGCCAGCACGAGCTCGATCATGAGCTTGCTGCTCTGGGTCACCAGTAGATTGTGGGGAATCGGCGCAGCCGCCTCGTCCGGGTGGAGCATGCGCCCCGTGCTGCCGAGGCCGCACACCTCCCAGGTGGCGAATGCGAAGAAGGTCAGGGCCGCTGGAAAGGTCAGCTCGGAACGGTGGGAACCCTGCTGCTTCGGTGACAGGAAGACCCACGTGATGGCGACGAGGATCAGGCTGCCGAATACCACGTAGAACCACGCCCCCGGCGCCGGCAGGCTCGGCCACGACCACAGCGCCAGCCACGCCAGCACCGCGGCCACGAACCCGCGCACCCGCAGGCCGCGCCGGATGGCCCAGGCCGTGGCAATGCAGAGCACGCCGAGCTGGAACGAGTACATCCATACGATGGTCTTCGCGGCGCCGATCAGC
>NZ_JAWLBP010000088.1:0-3602 GCF_041687595.1 Guyparkeria sp.
GGCCCGACGACGACGGCCGTCGACTGCTCGAGCAGCCCGGAAAGCTCGTCACCACTCGCAACGCCATGGACGATCAGCTCGGGGCGCCCGATGTTCAGCGTGGCGGAGTGATCGGGATGAGTCGCGACGATCACCTTCCCCGCGCCGAGACGCAGGGCCGCCTCGGACGCCAGCCGTGCGGCGCCCGGCATGCCGAGGTTGCCGGCGACCACCAGTACCGTGCCATAGCTGCCCTTGTGGCCACCGGGCCGACGCGGCGCGAGCGACCAGTTGCCGTGCAACAGGCGGGCGGAGCCGGGGGCCGCCTCGGTCATGGGGTAACCGAGGTCCGCAAGGACCCGCTCGCCGCAATATGTCACCCCGGCTCCGGTCACCTGTCCCCGCTTGATGCCAAGAAAGGTGACGGTGAGATCAGCCGACAGGGTCAGTGGATCGACCGTACCGGTATTGCAGTCGAGGCCCGACGGGGCATCGACCGCCAGCACGGCGGCGGGGGAATGGGCCAGGCACTCGCCCACCCGCCTCATGAAGTCGGCGGCCGCCCCTTCGATTCTCCGTGACAGACCGATGCCGAACAGGGAGTCGACCACTACGTCCGCGGACGCCAGCGAGTCCCGGACGTCGTCGGGCTCGACCATCACGTCGATGTCGGCGTCGCGCTCGCGCAGGGCCTGCCAGGCACGCGCCGCCCCCTGGGTGAACTCGGGTCGCTTCCAGCCGAGCAGGTCGACGGACAGGCCTGCCTCGCGGGCCAGACGAGCGACCACCAGGCCATCACCGCCGTTCTGTCCCGGACCGACCAGTACGGCGACCCGGCGCGCCGCCGGCCAGCGCTCGCGCATTTCATCGAAGGCGGCCGTGCCGGCCTGCACCATCAGACCGTAGGCGTCGACTCCCTCGGCGAACAGGGCCTGCTCGTGGGCGACCACGGCCTCGACCGTGTGCGCCCACTGCAGGGCCGGGGACGGCTCGCGGCAGCGGACGGTCGGCGGGATGCGGCGGTCGGCGGCCATCTCGAGCTAGCCGAGGATGTCGGGACGCGGCAGGAAGCCCAGCGCGTCGAAGGCCCGCTGGAGTGTCGGGCGGGCGCGGGCGGCCGCGCGCTCGGCGCCCTTGGCCAGGATGGCGTCCAGCCCCGCCTCGTCGGCACGGATCTCGCGGTAGCGGGCCGTGATCGGTTCGAGGTGGGCGATCACCGCCTCGCCGGTCTCGACCTTGAGCTTGCCGTAACCCTCGCCGGCCAGGCGGTTCTCGATCGACTCGATCGACTCGTCACCGAAGATCGACAACAGGGTCATCAGATTGGACACGCCCGGCTTGTTCTCCGGGTCGAAGCGGATCTCCATGTCCGAGTCGGTGACCGCCTTCTTGAACTTCTTGAGGATCTTCTTCGGCTCGTCGAGCAGCGCGACGTAGCTGGCCTCGCTGGGATCGGACTTCGACATCTTCGCGGTCGGGTCCTGCAGCGACATCACGCGGGCACCCGCCTTGGGGATGAACGGCTCGGGCACGGTGAAGATGTCGCCGTAGAGCTTGTTGAAGCGCATGGCCAGATCGCGGGTGAGTTCCAGGTGCTGCTTCTGATCGGCGCCGACCGGCACGTGGGTGGCCTGGTAGAGCAGGATGTCGGCGGCCATCAGCACGGGATAGTCGAACAGCCCGGCGTTGATGTTGGCCTGGTGCCGCTGCGACTTGTCCTTGAACTGGGTCATGCGCTCGAGCTCACCCATGTAGGTATAGCAGTTGAGCACCCAGCCCAGCTCGGCATGCGCGGGGACGTGTGACTGGACGAACAGCGTGCTCTTGTCCGGATCGAGCCCGCAGGCCAGGTACAGGGCGAGAAAGTCGTAGCAGCGCGAGCGGAACTCGGCCGGGTCCTGACGCACGGTGATCGCATGCAGGTCGACCAGCATGAACAGCGCGTCGTGCGTGTCCTGCATGTTCACCCAGTTGCGGATCGCGCCGACGTAGTGGCTGATGAGCAACTGGCCGGAGGGCTGGATGCCGGAAAGGACCACCGGCGGCTTGTCTTGACTTGGCATAGGCTTGTCGTTGGCTGTCATGCGTTGGGTTGCGGGTCGATCCATGCTCACACGGCCGGGCCGTGCGGGGCGGCCATCATAGCAAAGGCTGCCATCGCGGCCCGTACGCGGGCTCGACCCGGGAGGGAGACGAACGATGAAAGCGATCCTCTTCGACATGGACGGCGTGCTCTACGAGGGCGAGCGCCCGATCCCGGGAGCGGCAGAGGCTCTCGGCTGGTGCCGGGAGCATGCCATCCCGTTCCGGTTCCTGACCAACACCACCTCACGCCCGCGCGAGGCACTGATGGCGAAGCTTGCCAAGATGGGCATCGCCGCCAGCATCGACGAGATCGTGACGCCGCCGGTCGCCGCGAGTGACTGGCTGCATCGCCACGCCGACGGGCCGGTGGCGACATTCGTCCCCGAGCGGACCCGGGCGGAGTTCGCCGACCTGCCACTCGCCCCACCCGATGCCGAACAGGCCGCGGCAGTGGTCATCGGCGACCTCGGCGAGTCCTGGGACTTCCACACACTCAACCGCGCCTTCCGCCTGCTCTTCGATCACCCCGGCACCCCGCTGGTGGCTCTCGGCCTGACCCGCTACTGGCAGGCCGAGGACGGCCCACGCCTGGATGCCGGTCCCTTCGTTCGGGCGCTTGAATATGCCCTGGGGATCGAGGCCGTGGTCCTGGGCAAGCCCGGCCGCGGGTTCTTCGAAGCGGCGCTGGCATCGCTCGGGGTCGCGCCGTCGGAGGCGGTGATGATCGGGGATGACATCCGTGGCGATGTCGATGCCGCCATGCAGGCCGGGCTGGCCGCCATCCAGGTGCGCACCGGCAAGTTCCGTGCAGACGATCTCGATCTGGGCATCCGTCCGACCGCCGTGATCGACAGCATCGCCGAATTGCCGGACTGGTGGCAGGACGCGACGCGGGTAGAGAGCTAGCTCCCTTCGATGCCCACCTGCCGCCTCACCTCCTCGATGCAGGGTGACGGATCGGGGCAATGCACCGCCTCGAGCCCCATCGCGCGTGCTCGCTCCACATGACCGGCGCTGTCGTCGACGAACAGCGATTCCTCCGGGGCGAATCCCAGTTCCGAAAGGACGTCCCGGAACAGGGTCGGATCGCGCTTGCCCTTGCCGAGGTAGTAGCTGTTGAACACGCGATCGAAGTGGCGATAGATCCCGTCGCGCCGGTCCAGCTCATCCAGCCAGTGGGTCTGGTCGGAAAGAATGGCGACCGTCAGGCCTCGCTGGCGGAGCTCGTCGACCAGCGCCAGCATGGAGGGACGCAACTCAAACCCCTGCAGCACCCGGTCACGGAAGGTGGAGAAGTCTTCCGGGAGCGAGGCCTTCGCCTGCAACACGGCCCAAAAGTCGTCCTCGTCGCCTCGCCCGAGGACGAAACCCGACTCGTAGACGGCATCCATCGCCTGGCCGAGCAGGGTATCGGCATCCAGCCCATGCCTCCGGGCGGCCTCCACCAGCGCGCGGCGGAACCCCTCCTCGGCAATGACGCCACCGAAGTCGAACAACACACAACGGATCACCGCTCTCATCCTCCGCTCAAGAAACAC
>NZ_JAWLBP010000089.1:0-3551 GCF_041687595.1 Guyparkeria sp.
GTCATCCCCCTCGACGGCGGCGTCCCCGGACCACTCGTGGCCGCACTCGGGGCAGACGTAGAGGGTCCCGTCGTGGTAGGTGAAGGTCGATCCGCACTGCGGGCAAGGGGGCATTTCGCTCATGAAAGTTCCGCTATCTGATGTGAACGGCCGCCATCTTACCGCATTCCACTCGTTTTCGTGGCGGACGACTCGCCGCGATCCGCCCTTCTCGGCCACGCTGCCGTGCATCGGGACGGAAAGAAACCGTCGCTAGCCAGCACCACCAGCCCATGTCCCGGACATCCAGCCTAGACCTCGTTGACCTCCCCCGGTGGTCTCGGACACGGACCACGGTCCTTCAGTTGCTGGCCACGGTTTTCCCTGGCAAATGCAAACGCCCCGGCCAGCGGGGCGTCGACAACACGGACCGAGGGCCGGCGCCTACCTGCGCGGCCCTCGCCCTACCACGACTTGTAGGGCAGAAACTTGCCGTTCATGGTGATCACGACGCGATCGCCGGCCGGGTTGGCCTCGCGGTCGATGTCGAGCGAGAAGTCGATGGCACTCATGATACCGTCGCCGAATTCCTCGTGGATCAGCTCCTTGATGGTCGGGCCGTAGACACCCACGACCTCGTAGAGGCGATAGATGAGCGGGTCGGTCGGGACGGTCTGTTCCCAGGTCTTCATCGGGCAGGCCTCGATCGCGGCCTTGGCCTCGCCCGGCAGTTCGAGGATCGCGACCAGCTTGTCGGCGAATTCGGGCTTGAGGCTGTTCATGCCCAGGCAGGCCGAGGTGACGAACGTCGGGGACAGGCCGATACCGCTGGCGATATCGACCCAGGACAGGCCGAGCGCGGTCTTCTTCTCCAGTATCAGGTCAGTCAGTGCTTGCTTGGTCATCATGCGGGCATCTCCGTTAAGGGATCTTCGTGACCGGCATTGGCCACTACCCATTCCGCACTACAAGAAGCCTGCCAAGCCGCACTTAGTTCTCCGTTTCAACCAGTTATGGGGAACGGACGGCCGACACCCGTCCAGCATTCCGACATTGTCCGCCCCGCGCCGACGAAAGTCGCGACATTGTCCGACAATGCGCGCCCCATCATGGGGCACTCCACTCAGAAATCCTCGCAAACGCCGCTTTGACGCCATTTCCGGTTGTTGGCACAGCCCCTGCAACACAGGGGGCGACGGCGGGAGTCATCCAGCGACATCCCGACCCACGTCCCAGCCAATCCAAAACCGGAGTGAATACCCATGAGCACAGCAACCGCCCAACCCGTCGCCCCGTCCTGCATCCGCCAGGCGATCAAGGAAATCGACGCCGACGGCCTCAAGGCACTGAGCGAGAAGGGCAAGGCCAACCCGGATGCGGTGGTCACGCTCAAGGCGAAGACCGTCTGCGAAGGCCGTTTCCGCAACCTGACCTACATCCGCGACCTCGACCCGGTGGTGGTCGACGAGCCGCCGCACCTGCTCGGCGACGACACGGCTCCGAACCCCTCCGAGGCCACCCTGGCCGCGCTGGGCGCCTGCCTGGCGGTGGGCGTGCATGCCAACGCCACTGCCCGCCAGATCAAGATCAGCAAGCTCGAGCTGAACATGGAAGCGGACATCAACGTCACCGCCGTCTGGGGCACGGGTGACCTGGACGAATCAAAGCCGCTGGGCTTCACCGCCATCCGCGTCTACTTCGACGTCGAGACGGTCGATCCGATCAGCCAGGAAGACCTGCAGGACCTGCTGGACACCGCCGAGAAGTGGTCTCCGGTGGCCAACACCATGACCCGCCCGGTCGATCTCTCCTGCCATCTCGCCTGATCGCCGAGACGTCATCCAATCGGCCCGGTCCGCCCGGGCCATCTAACGGAGATGATTCCATGAACCTCGCTACCCACGCCCCCGTGGCGGCCCGGCCAACCGTGGCCCCACCCGACGTGCCGAGCTTTCTGAAAACCGAGGCTCCCGACCTCGACTCGGTCATTCGCCGTGCCCTCAAGCCCAAGGTGATCCCGATCGACCACGGCGAGTACCCCGCCGAGGTGTTGCACGAAATCGGTGCGGCCGGCGCCTATCGCCATCACCTTTCCTCACAGAATCCGTCCGGCATGGACATCGCCGCGGCCATCGACGACATGGACCGCATTTCCGCCGAATGCATGTCCACCGGTTTCATGACCTGGTGCCAGGACGCGGTGGCCTGGTATGTCGAGAATTCCGACAACCAGCACCTCAAGGATACCGTCCTGCCGAAGCTTGCCAGCGGCGAACTGCTCGGCGGCACCGCCCTCTCGAACCCGATGAAGTACTTCGCCGGCATCGAGGGCATCCTGCTGCACGCCGAGGAGACCGCCGACGGTTTCATCGTCAATGGCCAGCTGCCCTGGATCTCGAACCTGGGCGAATCGCACGTGTTCGGCTCGATCTTCCGCGTCGAGGGCGACAACGCGCGCGACGTGATGGCGCTGGTCCACACCGACACCCCCGGCTTCGAATTCCGGCAGCTGGCCGAGTTCTGCGGCATGGAAGGCACCGGCACCTACGCCCTGTTCTTCAAGGATGTCTTCATCCCCCACAACGAGATCATCGCCGACCCGGTCGGCCCGTTCCTCAATCGCATCAAGGCCGGCTTCGTCCTCTTGCAGACGGGCATGGCCACCGGCGTGATCGAGGGCTGCATCCGCCTGTGCGAGGACGTCGAACCGCGCCTCGGCCACGTCAACTGCTACCTCGACGATCGCCCCGACGAACTGCGCGAGGCCCTCGAGGACACCCGCGCGTTGGTGCGCGAACTGGCCCGTGACGTATACAACCCCGACCCCGCCTACTTCCGCCAGGTACTGGAACTGCGGCTGGCAGGCTCCGAGCTCGCCCTGCGCGCGGCCAACAGCGCGATGCTGCACACCGGCGCGAACGGCTACCTCGTCGATGCCCCGGCCCAACGCAAGCTGCGCGAGGCCTATTTCGTCGCCATCGTGACCCCGGCGATCAAGCATCTGCGCAAGGAAATCGAGGCACTGATCGATTAATCCCATGCCCCGCCCACGATCCGACAACCAGCAGGCGCAGTCATGACCGCGCCCCACGCGGGACGCACGCCGATCCTGATCCTGATCCTGGCCGGCAGCCTGTGCCGAGGGAAGGTCTACACAAATCGATGGCCTCTCTGGCTCGCGGGTTCGTTCGCAATCAAGGCACCGGAGCGAAGACGGGCTCGTTGCCCATCGAGGGACGGCAACGCCGAGTGCGGACGAACCCGCGAGCCCCGGCCGGGCGGGCCGCCATGGGCCCATCTGCGGTGTTGCGGTCCTTGTAAAGGGGACGGCCCTTCACGGCGGACCGCGCCTTGCACCTGGACCCATGGCGGTCCCGCAGAGAAGCCATCGATTTGTGCAGACCTTCCCTAGAGCCATCGACGTGACCCGCCCCAAGGCAGAACCGCGCCCGTCGGCGCCCAATGAAGTAAACGAGACCAAGGTGACCCGCCATGAACACGCCTGAAGAAGACATCCGCTGGATCTGCACCGTGTGCGGCTGGATCTACGACGAGGACGAGGGCGACCCGGA
>NZ_JAWLBP010000090.1:0-3528 GCF_041687595.1 Guyparkeria sp.
TCGCCCTGCTGGTCACGGCCGGCGCCGGGCTGGTACCGACCGACGAGATGTTCTCCGGACTGGGGCATCCAGCCGTGGTCACCGTGGCCGCCGTGCTGGCCCTGAGCCGCGGGCTGCTGAATGCCGGCGTCGTGGACACACTGGCCCGTTCGCTCACGCGGGTGGGAGATCGCCCCTGGGTCCAGGTGACCGCCTTGACCGGCGTGGTGGCCATCGCCTCGGCCTTCATCAACAACGTCGGCGCACTGGCCCTGTTCATGCCGGTCGCCGTCTGGATGGCCCGCCACGGCGGGCGATCGCCCTCCTTTCTTTTGATGCCGCTGGCCTTCGGCTCCCTGCTGGGCGGGACCCTGACGATGATCGGCACCCCGCCGAACATCATCATCGCCACCTACCGCGCCGAGGAAGCCGGGTCCGCGTTCGCCATGTTCGACTTCCTGCCGGTAGGGCTGGCCATCACTCTCGTGGGGCTGGCCTTCATCGCCCTGATCGGCTGGCGCCTGACGCCGCAGCGCCGTCGAGCAGACGACTCCGACGAACTGTTCGAGATTTCCGCCTACCTGACCGAGCTTCACG
The DNA here is from genome assembly GCF_041687595.1 of Guyparkeria sp. Classification (NCBI taxonomy): domain Bacteria; kingdom Pseudomonadati; phylum Pseudomonadota; class Gammaproteobacteria; order Chromatiales; family Thioalkalibacteraceae; genus Guyparkeria; species Guyparkeria sp. The sequence continues at coordinate 577 of NZ_JAWLBP010000090.1, forward strand.
TGCCGGAGGACAGCAAGTTCACCGGGCACTCGCTCCACGAGCTCCTGGCCGCGGTGCGGGAGGATGCGGACGTGCTGGTGGTCGGGCTGGTGCGCGAGGGCAAGCGCAAGGAAGTGCCCTCCACCCACGAGGTGCTGCGAACCGATGACATCCTGCTGGTCGAGGCGGATTCGGACAGTCTCAAGACGCTCATCGACATCACGGGGCTCGAGCTGCCATCACGTGACGAAGACGACAAGGACGACAAAGCCAACAGGGAAGACGACGAGGAACACGAGGACAGCACCTCGGAATCGGAGAAGCCGGACCGCAGCGAGCTGACCCTGGTGGAGGCGATCATCACTCCCGGTTCGACGCTGGTCGGCAAGACGGCCGAACGGCTCGATCTTCGCGAACGGCATGGCGTCAACATTCTCGCGGTGGCACGTCAGGGCAAACGGTTGCGCGAACGCATCGGCCGCATCCGTTTCGTTCCCGGCGACATCCTGCTGCTGCAGGGCAGCGAGGACACTCTGCAGTCGGCGCTGAACACGCTTGGCTGCCTGCCGCTGGCTTCACGGGGTCTGCGGATCACTCGACCGCGACGGGTCCTGACCGCCAGCGCCATCTTCCTCGTGACGCTGGCGCTGGTCGCACTGCAGACCGTCCCGGCAGCGATGGGCCTGGTCGCTGGCGCCGTGGCCATGGTGCTCGGCCGCCTGATCCCCCTGGGGGAAATCTACGACAGCATCGACATGCGCATCATCGTCCTGCTGGCCGCCTTGCTGCCCGTCGGCCAGGCGCTCGAGACCACCGGTGGCTCGGCCCTGATCGCCGAGGGGCTGCTGGACCTGGCTACCTCGGCCTCGCCAGCGGTCATGCTGGCCATCCTGATCACCACCGTCATGCTGCTCTCGAACGTCGTCAACAACGCAGCGGCCGCGGTGCTGGCCGCGCCGGTGGCGATCAAGCTCGCCGAGGGCATGAACGCCTCGGCCGACCCGTTCCTGATGGCCGTGGCCATCGGGGCCTCCTGCGCATTCCTCACCCCGATCGGGCACCAGTCCAATACCCTGGTCATGGAGCCGGGCGGATACCGTTTCGGCGACTACTGGCGCATGGGCCTACCCGTCTCCCTGCTCGTCGTGGCCACCGCGGTTCCGGCCATCCTCTGGGTCTGGCCCCTGTGACGGTTGAGCAAGGGAAACTCTGCACGATTCGATGACGTCTGAAGCGGGACCTCCAGGGGCCCAGATGCAAGGCGCATTCCGCCGTGAAGGGCCGTTGTCCTTTACAAGGGCTGCAACGTAGCAGATGGGCCCTTGGAGGCCCGCCCGGACGGGGCTCGCGGGTTTGTCCGCACTCGGCGTTGCCGTCCCTCGACGGGCAACGAGCACGCCTTCGGTCCGGCGCCTTGATTGCGAACAAACCCGCGAGCCAGAGATGCCATCGAATCGTGCAGAGTTTCCCAAGGGAAGGTTTCGCACGAACACGATGCTTGCCAAGCCGACGAGGTTCTCTTATCATACGCGGCCTTTGAATTGACCCGCCCGCGTGCCGGCCGCCTGCAAGGCCAGACTCACTTCGGTACGCGCGCAATCAGACGAGTCGCTCAGGAGACAATCATGGCCCGAGTTTGCCAAGTAACCGGGAAGCGCCCGGCGGTCGGTAACAACGTATCGCACGCGAACAACAAGACCCGTCGTCGGTTCCTGCCCAACCTGCACAAGAAGCGGTTCTGGGTGGAGAGCGAGCAGCGGTTTGTCAGCCTGCGTGTTTCCAGCCACGGCCTGCGCACCATCGACAAGGTCGGCATCGACACGGTCATCGCCGAGATGCGCGCCCGCGGCGAGAAGGTCTGAACACCGCCCAATTCTTCGAGGTTACAACGACATGCGTGACAAGATCCGACTGGTATCCAGTGCCGGCACCGGCCACTTCTATACCACCGACAAGAACAAGCGGAACATGCCGGAAAAGATGGAAATCAAGAAGTACGATCCGGTAGTACGCAAGCACGTCATCTACAAGGAAGCCAAGATCAAGTAAGGCTCCCGGCCGTCTCCGGATGGCCGGCCTGTCTCTTGATCGGCCCCTGACGGACCCCGCGAGGATGCCTCGCGGGGTTTCTTCGTGCCATGCCCGAACTTCCCGAAGTCGAGACCACCCGCCGCGGCATCGAGCCGTTCGTCGCCGGCCACCGCATCGAGGGCGTCACCGTACGTGACCCACGACTGCGCTGGCCGGTGCGCGAGGACCTGCCCGCATTCCTCGCGGGCCGACCGGTGGAGTCGGTCGAGCGGCGCGCCAAGTACCTGCTGCTGTGCCTCGATGGCGACGAGCGCGTGCTGATCCACCTGGGCATGTCCGGCAGCCTGCGGCTCGACGACCCGGACAACCCGCCACGCAAGCACGACCATGTCGAATGGCGGCTGGACAACGGCAAGGCGCTGCGTCTCCACGACCCGCGCCGTTTCGGCGCCGTGCTCACCGATCGCAGCGACGCGCCGCACCAACGCCTGGCCGCACTCGGCCCGGAACCCCTTGGCGAGAGGTTCGACGGCACCTACCTCGCCGGGCGACTCGCCGGCCGGCGCGTGGCCATCAAGCAGGCGATCATGAACGCGGGCATCGTGGTCGGCGTGGGCAATATCTACGCCTCCGAGGCCCTGTTCCTCGCCGGCATCCATCCGGCAACCCCGGCGGGCCGCCTCGACCGCGACGACTGTCACGCCCTCGCCGCCGCCATCCGCCAGGTCCTCGCCGCGGCCATCGAACAGGGCGGCACGACCCTACGCGACTTCCTCGCCCCCTCGGGCGACCCGGGCTACTTCCGCCAGACGCTCAACGTCTACGAACGCACGGACCAGCCCTGTCGCCGCTGCGGGACGCCGGTCGAGCGCATCGTCCTCGGTCAGCGCTCGACCTGGTTCTGTCCGGCGTGCCAGTCAGCCTGAAGAGATCAGAGGTGAG
>NZ_JAWLBP010000091.1:0-3398 GCF_041687595.1 Guyparkeria sp.
TCGTCGCGCAGGCGGCGCAGGAAGGCCTTCGGTCCCATCCGGTCGCGCATCCAGCGCTCGATGAAGGGCTTGGCCGTCTGCCAGAGGTCGAGGTCCGGGTAGAGCTCCCGGCCCAGGCCCTCGATGGCGAGCAGGGTCTTCTGGAGGAGGACCAGTTGCGGCTGGACTTCCATGTTGAACTGGCGCGCGACCTGGAACAGGCGCAGCAGGAAGTGGCCGAAGGAGATCTCGCGCAGCGGCTTCTGGAAGATGGGTTCGCAGACGGTGCGGATGGCCGCCTCGAATTCCTCGACCCGCGTGGTGCGCGGCACCCAGCCTGACTCGACGTGCAGCTCGGCCACGCGGCGGTAGTCGCGGTTGAAGAAGGCGTGGAAGTTCTCCGCCAGGTAGCGCTGGTCCTCGTGGGTCAGCGAACCGACAATGCCGAAGTCCACCGCCATGTAGCGCGGTCGTGCCGGGTCGGTCGCATCGACGAAGATGTTGCCCGGGTGCATGTCGGCGTGGAAGAAGTTGTGCTTGAACACCTGGGTGAAGAACACCTCCACGCCCGCCTCGGCGAGCCGCTTCATGTCCACGCCGGCGGCGTGCAGCAGGTCGGTGCGGGCGACGGGAATGCCGTGGATGCGTTCCTGGACCAACACGTCGGTGCGACACCAGTCCCAGTAGACCTCCGGGACGTAGAGCAGCGGCGAGTCGCCGAACTGCCGGCGGATCTCCGCGGCGTTGGCCGCCTCGCGCTGCAGGTCGAGCTCGTTCATCAGGGTCTTGTCGAACTCGGTGACCACTTCCACCGGGTGCAGGCGCGGGCCTTCCGACCAGTAGCGCTCGGCCAGGCGGGCGACGGTGTAGAGGATCTCCAGATCGCTGCGGATGCGCCGGTGGATGCCCGGGCGGGTGATCTTGACGATCACCTCCTGGCCGTCGTCGAGCGTGGCGGCATGCACCTGGGCGATGGAGGCCGAGGCCAGCGGTTCGGCCTCGAAGCGCGCGAAGTGGGCAGTCACCGAGTCGCCCAGCGCAGCCTCGATGCGTCGGCGGGCGATCTCCGCGGGGAAGGGACGTACCCGGTCCTGCAGGGCGGACAGCGCCTCGGCGAGGTCCGGCGGCAATAGGTCGCGTCGGGTCGACAGCATCTGGCCGAACTTGACGAAGATCGGACCCAGATCCTCCAGCGCCGCGACCAGCCGCTCGCCGCGGCTGCGCTTGCGGTTGTCGGAGAACCAGTACCAGGGCGAGAAGAACTTCAGAAAGCGGATGGGGCGGAAGATCCGCAGCGCCAGCACGATCTCGTCCAGTCCGTGGCGCAGCAGGACGAACTGGATTACCACCAGTCGCCAGATCAGTCTGGGTCGCATTCAGGCCTCCTGCCGATCGTGGTTCGGGGTGCCACTGTGGGTGCGCGTCTCGATCACCCGGAGGCGGCGTTCCAGCCGGTCGACCGCGGTGCGGATCTCGTCGACTTCGTCGAGAAATCCGGGCAGGTCCATATCGTCGACCACCAGTCGCGCCTCGTGGACCAGGTAGTCGTGTTGCTCGATATGACGGGTCTCGCGCCATTCCTCGACACTGCGGCGAGCCCGGGTAGCGGCCTGCTCGATCACACCGGCCGCCGAGGTGCCTACTCTCTCGGCCAGCCAGTCGCCCCAGTCGATGTCCATCTCGCGCAGCGTGCGCAAGAAAGCGGTGGCTGCCTGTTCGTCGCCCTCGATCTCGATGTCGCCGGCGAACAGCGAGTCCATGTCGTGACTGCGCTGGAGGGCCAGCAGCAGGGCGGGCCCGCTGGTGTGGATGGTCGCATCCGGCGTCAGGTTGTCATGCGCCCGCCACATCAGCCCGTCGGTGGTCGGCGTGAGCGTGAGTGACAGGGCGGGATGCTCGATCAGCACGGTGAACACCAACCCGGCCTGGCGGGCAAGCCGGTCTCGGGCTGCCGGGTCGCGGCGGATCAGCCGGTTGATGGCGGTCTCGGCGGTGAATCGCAAGGCAGTGGACAGCATGAGGTGGCAGCGTGTTGAAGGAGGTTGGGGTCAGAGCCAGTCGGTCAGGGCGATGCCCACGCCGATGCGGCTGATGGACCGATTGTAATCGATGAGACTCTCGCCGTAGCCGTTGAAGTACTGCACGTAGCCCTTCACGCGCTTGTTCAGCGGGAAGCTGTAATCGACCTGGATTGCGCCCTTGTTCTCCGAGAAGTCCAGGTTGTTGCGCAGGGTGGCCGATATGGTCTGCTCACCCCACTTGTAGGCGAGCAGCAGGTCCCCGTGTCCCATGTAGTCGGTGATGTCCGGGTTGTCGTCGTCGTCCGGCTCGGGAATCCGGTACCACCCCCGCAACTGGCCGGCGAAGTTTCCTCGACCGAAAGCCAGGCTGGCCGCCAGCCGGTTCCAACTGCGGGAACGGTCCCCGCTCTGGCCGTTGGAAGCGTGGATGAGCGACAGCCTCGAACGTCGGAACGTCAGGCCGCCGAGGCTGTAGTCCATGTCGACGGTCAGGCCCGTTTCCGGCTCGTAGTTGGTTTCGCGGAAGGGCGACGAGTAGTCCACTTCCTGGCCGAGCCACTCGGTGTTGTAGGTCTGCCAGAGGGAGAGCTGGGTGTAACCGAAGTACAGCGAGGTGTCCGGGCCGAGCGGCTCCTTGAACCAGTCGAACTGGAAGGAGAGCTGGAACTTGGTCTCCGCGTGCTGCGGCTCGAAGTCGTAGACGTCTCGGGAAAGGTCCGTCGGCGTGTAGGTGGCCGGCATAATGTAGTTGGGTTTGTAGCTGCGCATGACGAACGGGTTGTGTTCTTCGCTTTGCTCCGAGCGCAGCCGTTTCTCTAGCGCCACCGCGTCCGCGTCGGAGATCGCCCGCAGCGGGATGACCGGGGCATCGTCATTCGCCGCCTGGCGTTCGACCACGGGGGCGACGGCCTCCGCGGGCACCGCTTCGTCCTGCCGGGCGATCGGTGCGTCCTCGACCACCGCCTGCCTGCTCACGTCGGGCATCGCGTCCCGCCGGGAGGCATCGCGCTCGCGGGAGGCCATGGCATCGAAGCAGGCGAGGCGCTCGTGATCGATCTCGATCTGCGCGCAGTGGGCCCAGTCCTGGGCAGCGGCAGGCATGGCCGCGGCGGCGAGCAGTGGCCCGCCGAGGGAGGCGCTCAGGGCGAGCAGGGCGAAATCTGACGGTCGGGCAGGGCGCATGCTGGATAACTGTCTTTGCTGAATGCGGATTAGTGGACCATCATAGACACTACGCGGTTCCACTGACAGTGGAGGGGGGCATGGGGAAGGCCAAGAAGCATGCAAGAAAGCTGGACGCGGACTTTCCGTCCCGACCGGCCGGTGAGGTGGCCTCCACGCTGGTGGCCGCGCAAGAAGTGGTGTTCCGCAATGCCTGGGAGCACTACTGCCAGTGCG
>NZ_JAWLBP010000092.1:0-3114 GCF_041687595.1 Guyparkeria sp.
AGGGCCTTGCCCGGCTCGAGATCGCCGCTGATCACCTCGGACAGCCCGCCCCGGCGGGCCACGCCGAAGTACTGGTGCAGGTGGCCCTTGCGCATGTCGGCGTCGATCAGCAGCACCCGCTTGCCGGCATCGGCCAGCACCGCGGCGAAGTTGGCCGAGACGAAGGACTTGCCCACTTCCGGCGCCGGGCCGCTGACGGCGATGATGTTGTTCTCCGCCTGCATCAGGGCGAACTGCAGGCTGGTGCGCAGCGAGCGCAGGGACTCGATGGCCAGATCCTTGGGCTCGCGGTGCGCGAGCAGCTGCGCCTGGCCGCCCTTGCCGCGCCCCACCATCCGGGCGAGGCGCCCCTGCACGGCGGAATACAGCACGCTGGCGTAGACCGGGTAGCCGGTCTGGCGCTCGATTTCCTCGGGGTCGACCATGCCGCGGTCGAGCATCCGGCGCAGCAGGACCAGGCCGATGCCCAGCAGAAGCCCCAGCACGACGCCCGCGGCGAGGATCAGGCTACGGCGCGGCTTGAACGGGGCCTCGGGGTCCAGGGCCGGGTCGATGATGCGCACGTTGCCCACGGTCCCCGCCTTGGCGACCTTGAACTCCTGGGCGTTGTTGAGCATGGTCAGGTAGAGCTCGTTGGCCACCTTGACGTCGCGCGTCAGGCGCACGGCCTGCTGCTCGGTCTCCGGCAGGTGGCTCAGTTGCGCCTCCATGTCCTGCCGCTCGCGGATCAGGCCGGCCATCTGGCGCTGCAGGCTCTGCATGGCCGGGTGCTCGGGGGTGTACTTCTCCCTGAGCTCCTCGCGCTTCATCTCCAGCTCGGAGATACGTGCCTCCAGCTCGGACATCTTGCTGACGGCCTGCTGGGCTTCCAGGGAAAGGTCGACCGAGCCGGTCTCGCGGCGGTAGTCGTTCAGGCGGGCCTCGGCGGTCTCCAGCTGCCGGCGTTGCTCGGGGAGCTGGCGCTGGATGAAAGCCAGCATGTTCTCGGCTTCCTGCGACTTTCGCTCGACGTTCTGCCGCAGGTAATGGTTCGCCACCGCATCCGCGGCCTGGCGGATGGCGTCCGGGTCCGTGCCTTCCATGCGCATGCGCAGCATGCCGGTATCCCGGCCCGCTTCCGTGACCTGGAGCGCGCCGCGCAGGCGCTGGACCGCCCGTTGCCGCGAGGTGGCGTGCAACGCAAAGCGCGTGCCCGGCCGGGCCTCGAGCTCGCTGATGAACAACGCGACCGTGCCGCCGCGGAACTCGGCGGAGGCCGGTTTGCCGGCCCGCCCCTCGAGCACCGTCTCGCCATTGGCGAGAAGCCGGTAACCGCCCTCCCCCATGGCCTCGAGCCGCCACGGCCCGCCGGGCACGCCGTCGGTCTCGAAGCGGTCGACCTCGATCCGCTCGCCGCCCCAGGCGTAGCGCTCGCCGTCGAACCACCGGGCGAAGGCCGGCGGCTCGGCCGGATCGCCCCCTCCGTAGCGCCGAGCCAGGGCTTCGCCGATCACCGGGAAGTGCAGCGGGCGCGCCTGGACGGTGAGGTTCAGGTCGTCGACCGCCTTGCCGAGGATGTTGCGCGAGCGCAGGATCTCGATCTCCGCCGAGCCGGAGACATCGGTGGACAACGACTCGGAAATCTCGTCGAGCCCCGGCATGGAGGAGGATTCCTTCTCCACCTGCAAGAGCACGTCGGTCTGGTAGACCGGCGTGGTGGTATAGGCGTAGAACCCGGCGGCCAGCGTGACCAGAACGGTGACGGCGAGAATCAGCCACTTGCCGCCCCACAGGTAGCCGAACAGCTCGGCGAGGTCGAGCTCCACCGAGTCCCGGACGGGACGCGTGAGCGCTCCGCGCGGGTCCGTGCCTGGCTGCGTGTCTGTCTGGTTGGCGTTCATGCGATCTTCCGGTCTTCCCTGCCCGGTCTCGTTACCGGGCACATCTGGTTCGTGCGATGGCCGCGCTGCCACTTCAGGCAGTCCGCGGCCGGATCGGGATCAGTTGCCGAGGCTATCCACGCTGCGCACGCCCTGGACGGACGGCAGCAGCTGGCTGATCACGCGGTTCCAGCGGGTGATGTCGCTGGTGGAGACGTAGACCACGTCCATCGGCCGAAGCGCGAAGCGCGTGGCCATGACGAGTTGCTCGGAGCGGTTGGCGTCGAGCTGGTAGACGTCCGGCTCGCGGGTCTCGTCGAGACCGCGCAGCACGTAGATACGGCTGGCGTCCGCGGCGAGCTGGTCGGGGCCCCGGGACTGGCCGAGCGCGTCGGCGAGAGTCATCTCGCCCTTGTTCATGTAGCGCACGCCCTGCTCGCGCACCTCGCCGAAGACGAACACGCGGTTGTCTTCGCTGTCGGGCACGTGGAGCGTGTCACCGGCCTGGAGCAGGATGTTGTGCTCGGTGTCACCGTCCTCGAGCAGGTCGTAGAGGTCCAGCCGGGCGGTCTTGCCGTCGCGCGTGAGGCGCACGCTGCTCAGGTCCGCGCTCTCGGCGTTGTAGCCGCCGGCCTCGTTGAGCGCCTCGAGGATGGTCATGGGCACGTCGGTGATCGGCAGGGTGCCGGGCTGCTGGACTTCACCCGTGACATTCACCCGCTTGCTGCGGTAGGCGGCGACGCGCACGTCGACCTGCGGGTTCTGGATGTAGCGGCTGAGACGGTCGGCGACGATCCCGCGGATCTGCTCGGTGGTCAGGCCGGCGACCTCCACCTTGCCGATGTAGGGGAAGAAGATGAAGCCTTCCTCGTCCACGCGGTGGCCGGTGGCCTCGGCGGAGCGGAACTCGCCGGCGGGGATGGTCAGCTCGGGGTGGTCGAACACCGTGAACGAGAGGATGTCCAGCGGACCGACGTGGTAGCGGTAGCCGTCGACCGAGCGGTCGGTGGCCACGCGGGTGAGCGCGTCGCGTTGGCGCTCGATCTCGGCCTGCTGCATCCGCGCGATCAGGTCGGGCGTGATGCGGTGGACCTTGACGACGATGTCGGTCGCCGCGGCCTGGCTGTCTTCCGCGTACTGCATGTTCTCGTCACCGACGTAGACGCCCGGGGCGAGCGTGCTGCAGCCGCCGGTGGCGAGAATCCCGGCGACGAGGGCACCGAGCGCGAGGGGTTTGCGAACTACCATAGCTTTT
>NZ_JAWLBP010000093.1:0-3103 GCF_041687595.1 Guyparkeria sp.
TACGACCGTGAGTACGTGGTGATGCTCTCCGACTGGACCTTCGAGGACCCGCACGACGTCTTCCGCAAGCTCAAGGTCGCCGAGGGCTACTACAACTACCAGAAGCGCACGATCAAGGACCTGCTTGAGGACATCAAGACCAAGGGCTGGGAGCAGACCATGCGCGAGCGGGCCATGTGGGGCGAAATGCGCATGAGCTCTCGCGACCTGCTCGACGTCACCGGCAGCACCTACACCTACCTGCTCAACGGCCGCTCACCGGCCGACAACTGGACCGGCCTGTTCCGACCCGGTGAAAAGGTGCGCCTGCGGGTAATCAACGGGTCGGCGATGAGCTTCTTCGACGTGCGTGTCCCGGGACTGAAGATGACCGTGGTGCAGGCAGACGGGCAGAACATCGAGCCCGTGCCGGTCGACGAGTTCCGCATCGGCGTGGCCGAGACCTACGACGTGATCGTCGAGCCGACCGAGGATCGCGCCTACACGATCTTCGCCGAGGCCATGGACCGCAGCGGTTATGCCGCCGCCACCCTGGCCACCCGGGAAGGTGAACGCGGCGAGATCCCCGAGCGCCGCCCCATGCCCGAGCGCGGCATGGAGTCGATGGGCATGGACCATGGAGACATGGATATGGACATGGGCCAGAACGACATGTCGGGCGACATGAACGGCGGCGAAGAGATGGCCTCTGAGGCTAGCGACCCGCATGCCGGCCACGACATGAGCGGCGGTAGCCAGGCCATGAATGGCGCCGACTCGGGCGGCATGAACAACGAGTCCGGCGGCATGGACATGGGCGAGGACGAACCTTACGAATGGCCCCTCGCCGGCCGCAAGATCAGCCACGGCCACGATGATCACGGCCCGGGCGCGGCCATGGTCGCCAGCAACCCGCAGAATCGCATGAGCGATCCCGGCATCGGCCTGGAGAGCACCGAGGACCACAAGGTACTGGTCTACGACGACCTGCGGGCACTGGCCCTGTGGCCGGACCAGCGCGAACCGGAGCGTGAAGTCGAGCTGCACCTGACCGGCAACATGGAACGCTACATGTGGTCGTTCGATGGCAAGAAGTTCTCCGAGGTCGACGGGCCAATCCGCTTCCACCACAACGAGCGGCTGCGCCTGATACTGGTCAACGACACCATGATGGACCACCCGATCCACCTCCACGGCATGTGGATGGAGCTGGAAAACCGTCACGGCAAGTACCGGCCGCGCAAGCACACCCTGTCGCTCAAGCCCGGCGAGATGCTCTCGGCGCAGATCACCCCGGAACACAAGGGCGACTGGGCCTTCCACTGCCATCTGCTCTACCACATGGACGCAGGCATGTTCCGTGTCGTATCCGTGGCCTGAATATCGGGAGGAACTGACGAATGACTATCCAGATGAAGACCAACCAAGCCCGACGATGGCTGACCGCCGCCTGTCTGCTGGCCGTCGCTCCCGGTCTGGCACTGGCTGACGGCCGCGGCGACTACGCCCGCGAACAGGGCTGGGATTCACCCGTCCCGGACATGCAGACCGGCATGCTGCTGTTCGACCGGCTGGAGTACGCAGCCGGTGACGACGAGGACAGCGTCGACTGGGAATTCCAGGCCTGGTACGGCGGAGACATCAACCGGCTCGTGATCGAGGGCGAAGGCGAACACGTCGTTTCCGGCGGAGACGGCGGCGAGATCGAGAGCCTCGATTTCCTCTACGGCCGCCTGATCGCCCCCTTCTGGTCTGTGCAGGCCGGCGTCGGTTACCAGCTCGAGTACGGCCCCGGACCGGACCACGACCGCGGCTTTGCCGTGTTGGGCCTGGAAGGGCTGGCCCCCTACTGGTTCGAAATCGACACGAAGCTGCGTGTCAGCGAGGACGGCGACGCCTCGGTCGACTTCGAGGCCGAGTACGACATGCGGCTGACCCAGCGGCTGGTGCTCCAGCCACGGCTCGGCACGTCGGTCGCCTTTCAGGAGGTCGAGAAGTTCGGCGTCGGCCAGGGCATCAACCACGTGAAGGCGGGTCTGCGGCTGCGCTACGAAATCCAGCGCGAGTTCGCGCCCTACATCGGCGTGAGCTGGAAGAAGCAACTGGGAGACACCGCCGATCTCGCCCGCGAGGAAGGCCACGATACCGACGATCTGCGTCTCGTTGCCGGCGTGCGGATGTGGTTCTGACGCAGCATCCGGGGATGCGCCCAAGGGTGTCCACCACGAGTGAGGACATCGGGATGTGACGAGACACCACGTGCCCCCACGGAGACCAATGTTGGGGGCGATCTGCTCGGCGTACGGTATTGATCCGACTCGCCGAGCGAAAGCCGGAGAGAACGCACTTCACTCCGCTGAAAAGTGTCAAAGGATCATGTTCGTACTGGGACGAGCGTGCAGATGGGCGCCAGCGGTTTTCAGTCCGTAACGCACATTAGCGTGAACTTGACCTAGGCTTGATAAGAGAGCCGCTGCCCTTGGGGCCAGATAGCAATAGACAACAACACAACCGACCAAAGGTGAGATATGTACGACTGGGGCTATGGCACGATGCCGCATGGCGGCATGGGATTCGGCATGGGCGGCTGGATCCTGATGGTGCTTTTCTGGATATTGCTGATCGTGGGGATCGTGGTGCTGGTCAAGTGGTTGATCTCTTCGTCCAACTCGCATTCCGGTCAATCGGATGCCCGGCGGGGAAGAGCATTGGAGATCCTCAGAGAACGTTACGCACGCGGCGAGATCGATCACGAAGAGTTCGACGAGCGCAGGCGACGGCTGGAAGACTGACCCAGGGGCACCAGCCACCACCATGAAGAAAGCCACTTCAGGATTGAAGTGGCTTTTTTGAGCGAGGGTATCCCGATCGCCGGGTCAGTTGTCGGTCACGGCCTCGTGCATCTGCTTCCGGGCCTCGATGCGCTCCTTAGCCATCTGCTGCTGCAGTTCACCGATGGCCTTGGTGGTCTCCCTCATCGCGTCATAATCAGGATCGGGAGCCTGGTTCAGGCGATACAACTCACGCTGTCTTTCCTCCATCTGCTCCATCAGCTCACCCATCTTTTCGCTGTTCTTCTCGCGAATCTCCTGAAGACGCTGGCGTTGCTGATCGGTCAGGGCAG
>NZ_JAWLBP010000094.1:0-3029 GCF_041687595.1 Guyparkeria sp.
CGGCAATTGAGCGCGCCGCTTGCATAAAGCCACCCCATGCGGCTCGTGCCAACGCGCCGCCGAGACTGATGCGCCTGACACCGAGGTCCGCGAGATCCTGCACGGACAGATCGCTGTCCCAGCCGATCAGCACATTTACCGGCTCGGGTGCGACGGCGGACACGACGGCACGAATTTCGTCACGCGTTTTGATGCCGGGTGCGTAGAGGCAGTCCGCCCCGGCATCCGCGTAGGCTGTCAGGCGCAGGAGGGTGTCATCGAGGTCGGGGCGGCCGACGAAGAAGTTCTCCGCCCGACCGACCAGCAACGTGTCACCGCCTTTCGCATCAATCGCGGCACGCGCTGCCCTGATTCGCTCAACCGACTCGCCGATTGCCCGCAGCGGCTTGTTCGGGTCACCGGTCGAATCTTCGATGGAAATGCCCGCCACCCCGGTTTCCACCGCCAACCCCACGCTTTCAGTCACGCCGTCAGCGGTCTCCGCGAATCCGCTCTCGAAATCCGCGTTGACGGGCAGTCCGGTGGCGTCAACCATTGCGCGCATGTGGGCCAGGGTCTCGGCTCGCGAGAGCTGTCCATCGGCACGCCCGCAGGACCAGGCGTAGCCGGAACTCGTTGTCGCCAACGCCTTGAACCCGAGCCCTGCCAGGATCTTCGCACTACCGGCATCCCACGGATTCGGCAGCACAAAACAGCCCGACCGGTGCAATTCACGGAAAGCTGCGCGTTTTTGGGAAACACAGGGAGGTGTCATGGAGTCACCTTACGAGTTGGTTGATACGCCATGCATGGCTGAGTCGCCCCACGGGCTCCTGACACTCGCGAGCCGGTTGAAATAGCGGGCCGCGACCGGCTTGGGAGACATGCCGCCTACCCCATGACGGTTTCGGGAGGGGAGGCACACCCCGTTACGCGGTTCCAGATCAAGGAGGCCGCGATCACTTCATGTAGGCATAGCCCTCGTGCTGCAACTCGATGATCTCGGCGTCGGCCATGGGCACCACGTTGACGAAACCATGCACGTCCTCGGGCTCGACGTCGTGGAGCGCGGCGGCGGCCGCACACATGCGGTACTCGATGTTGCCGGCGACGGTGAGCGACTGGGCGCGCTCCATCAGCTCCTTGTTCTCCTGATATTTCTCGGCGGTGAACAGCGGGATCTCGTCGCCGTGCAGGACCACCACGATATGCGCGTCGAACACGTCACCGGCGTATTCGTTGTTCAGGTGGCTGACCCGCCCGATGATGCTGTTCAGCGCCTCGGCATCGGCAGCCGCCACGTCGTAGACGACCTTGTCGGGCTGGTAGTCCTTTTCGGTCAGCTCGGCCGTGCCCCAGGGGCGGTTATCGCTGGCCATGACCACCACCGGCAGCAGGCAGGCAAACAGCAAGGCACGCTTGATCATCGGTTCCTCCTCGAATCCCTGAGGGATTGTTGTGTGCTCCCTTCCGACGGTAGCCGACCAGAAGGGCAATACCAATTACTTTGTCTGTTATTCGATAAGTCCCTACCTAACCAAGCGCAGGCCCTGAAACGCAAAACGCCCGGCTGATGAGCCGGGCGTTCTATGTCGTGTCGTAACGTCGGCCGAGGCCGAGGAATTAGCGGGGAGCCTTAGCGGTTACCGCTGCGACCACCGCCGCCGCGGCCACCACGGCCACCGGGACGACCGCCCGGGCCACGACCGCCGCCACCGGGGCCGCGTCCCTGGCCGCCGCCGGGACCGCCACGACCACGCGGACCGCCCTGGCCACCACCGGGACGACCACCGCCACCACGGCGACCGCCCCCGGCGTTGTTACGACCGTTCGGGATCGGCTCGGGCTTGGCGTTCGGGTCCGGCTCGAAGCCGGGCACGACGTGGCGGGTGAACTTCTGCTTGGTCAGGCGCTCGATGCCGGCCAGGAGCTTGTGCTCGTCGATGCAGACCAGCGAGATCGCCTCGCCGGACTCGCCCGCGCGACCCGTACGGCCGATGCGGTGGACGTAGTCCTCGGCAACGTTCGGCAGCTCGAAGTTGACCACGTAGGGCAGCTGGGCGATGTCGATGCCGCGCGCGGCGATGTCGGTGGCCACCAGTACGCGGATCGAACCGTTCTTGAACGATTCCAGCGCCTTGGTGCGGGCCGTCTGGCTCTTGTTGCCGTGGATGGCCATCGCCGGGATGTCACGCTTGGACAGGTACTCGGCCAGGCGGTTGGCGCCGTGCTTGGTGCGGGTGAACACCAGCACCTGCTGCCAGTCCTGGTCGATCAGCAGCTCGGCGAGCAGCTCGCGCTTCTTGTCGCGATCGACCTCGTAGACCGACTGGCTGACCGCCTCGACGGTGGTGTTGCGCGGCGTGACGGAGATCTCGGCCGGGCTGTCGAGCAGCTTGCCTGCCAGGGTGCGGATCTCGTCGGAGAAGGTGGCGGAGAACAGCAGGTTCTGGCGCTCTTCCGGCACGATCTTGAGGATCTTCTTGATGTCGTGGATGAAGCCCATGTCGAGCATGCGGTCGGCTTCGTCCAGCACCAGGACTTCAACCTGGGAAAGATCGACGGTGCGCTGGCTCTGGTGATCCAGCAGACGCCCCGGCGTGGCGACGAGGATGTCGACGCCCTTCTTGAGCTTGTCGATCTGCGGGTTGATGCCCACACCACCGAACATGACCATCGACTTGAGCGGCAGGTGGTGGCCGTAGTCGAGCACGCTCTGCTCGACCTGAGCGGCCAGCTCACGTGTCGGGGTGAGGATCAGCGCACGGATCGGACGCTTTCCGCCCTTGTGGCCGCCTTCCGGGTGCGTCTCCATCAGGCGCTCGAGCAACGGCAGGGTAAAGCCGGCGGTCTTGCCGGTACCGGTCTGCGCCGCGGCGAGCAGGTCCTTGCCGGACAGTACGGCAGGGATGGCCTGGGCCTGGATGGGGGTGGGTTCGGTGTAGCCGCGCTCTTCGATGGCGCGCTGGAGTTCCGGGCGAAGGCCCAGTTCTGAAAACAACATAGAAATGATTTTCCTTGGGGGACGAGAACGCTCAGCGCATGGAGGC
>NZ_JAWLBP010000095.1:0-3024 GCF_041687595.1 Guyparkeria sp.
ACCGACCGTTCGCTCATGCTCATCCCGGGATCAGAGCCACTTTCGGAAGATGCGTGAATTGCGCTTGAGGTTGTAGAAGGCCTGGCGCGCAGCGGGGAGGTTCTCCAGGCTCTCGTCGGCAAAGCCGCGCTCGCGGAAGAACGCCATGGTCTGCGTGGAGAGCAGGAAGATCGACTTCAGGCCCAGCGAGCGGGCGCGGTTTTCCATGAAGGCGAGCAGGCGCCCCGCGCGTCCGCCGCCCTGGTAGGCCGGGTGAACGACCAGTGCGGCCAGTTCGGCGCTCCGGTCGTCGGGAAACGGGTAGAGCGCGGCGCAGGCGATGATGTCGCCGTCACGGTCGATGACCACGAAGCGATCGGTCTCCAGTTCGAGCTGTTCACGCGAACGGCGCACCAGCACACCGGCCTGTTCCATCGGCTCGATCAGGGCGAGAATCCCGCCGATGTCGTCGAGGGTGGCCTGGCGAATGCGCTCGTAGGGCTCGCTGGTGATCAGCGTGCCGCAACCGTCGCGGGTGTAGAGCTCGACCAGGAGCGCCCCGTCGACCTCGCGGTCGACCAGGTGGATGCGGTCCACGCCCTTCGAGCAGGCACGCACGGCGCTTTGCAGGTGCAACTGGAATTCGGTGGAGAGCGACACCTTCGGATCGTCGAGCAGCCCCTCGACCTCGGCGAGGCTCATGGCCGTCGGCAGGTTGTCCAGCGGGTCGGTAAGGAAGATCAGCTTGTCCGCGCCCAGGGCCACGGCCATGCTCTCGGCGACGTCCTCGGAACGCAGGTTGAACAACTCGCCGGTCGGCGAGAAGCCGAGATTGGTCTGCACCACGACCGAGCCGTCGCCCAGCGCATCGCGCACCCCCTCGACGTCGACGCGCCGCACCCGGCCCGTGTGCCCGAGATCGACGCCGTCGATCACGCCCATGGGACGTGCGGTAATGAAGTTGCCGGTCAACACCCGCTGGGCCAGCCCCGAACCCGAGGCGAGGCTCAGGCGGGCGGACAGCCAGGAGATCACGTCGAACTGCACCGCGCCCACGGCCTCGGTCAACGGCTCGATCATCGCAGGCTCGGTGACCCGCAGCCCCTGGTGGAAACGCTCCGGGAAGCCGGCATTCTCCAGGCGACGGTTGATCTGCGGGCGCGTGCCCGGCACCAGCACCAGCTTGACGCCCAGATCGGCGATCAGGACGATGTCGCGGATCAGCCGCTCGAAGGTGGCCGGGTCATCCAGGGCCTCGCCGCCGAAGGTAACGACGAAGACATGGCCCTCGTGCTCGCGGATGTAGGGCACGGCATCGCGCAGTCCCTGCACGAGCACGCGAGCCTCGCCCGTGGGCTGGCAGGTGGCGTGGGGTGAGGGGTCCTTGGGGTCTCTCAACGGGATTCTCCGGCGGTAAAGACGTCAGCGCACAGGATAACCGCCAGCCTCTCATGGCGGAAAACCCGAGGCTCAGTTCACCACCACGCGGTTCCGATCGGCGCGCTTGGCCTCGTAGAGCGAATCGTCGGCGCGCGTGAGCGCCACCTCGAAATGCGGGTCGTCCACCCGGAACTGGCTGATGCCGATGCTGACCGCGATGCGGGGTCGGACCGGCGCCCGTCGGCCTGGCCGAGGTCGCCAATGGCAGCCATAAGGGATCGCTATGCCTGTGGGCGTTTGCTGATGGTAGACTCGCGACCTCTCAGGTATCCCTTATACATCCACCGCAACCGCGCTCCGCCAAGGCCCCGGCCCGATGATCGAACTCCGGACATACGTCTTCATCGACTCGCTTCAGCCTCAACTGGCGGAGTACATGGCGACGGTGTCCCAGGGGTTTCTGCCGATCCCGGGTGACGCCTGCCTGTGGGTGGAAGTCTCGCCGGGCATGGCCGTCCACAAGCTGACCGATGCCGCCCTCGAGGCCTCCAGCGTCCGGCTCGCGCAACAGGTGGTCGAGCGCGCCTTCGGCACGATGGTCATCCACCACCGCGTGCAGAGCGACGTCATCCAGTCCGGCAATACGGTCCTGGAGCACCTCGGTCGCGAGCAGACCGATCGCCAGCCCTGCCGTATCGCCTGGCAGGAGATCATCCGCGGCATGACGCCGGACCACACCGTCCTGATCAACCGTCAGAACCGCTCGGGCAACATGATCCTCCCGAAAGCGAGCATGTTCATCCTCGAGGTCGAGCCCGCCGGCTACATCATCTACGCCGCCAACCAGGCCGAGAAGGCCGCGAACATCTCGCTGATCGAAGTCCACGCCGTGGGCAAGTACGGCCGGCTGACCATCGCCGGTACCGAGGGCAACGTCGACGAGGCCGCACGCGCCGCGCTCGCCGCGGTGAAAAACCCGGCCTACGCCTGATCCCCGGCCGCGCGGCGGTCGACTCGACCGCTACGGACAGCCCTCCGCGACACCCGGCTACCCGTTGCCGGCAACGGCGACAGCCTTCGCCCGGTCATGACACCCCGCGCATGCCCTGAGTGCCGTGGCCACTCGCGGCAGGCCACCCCCGGCTTTCCGGGCCCTGCCCCGACCTCCCCATCCCCCCTCCCTGACCGAGTCAGCCAGTGGCGCATCGGCCGGGATTTACCATTAGCTAGCTAATGCTATGCTGGCTTTTCATTCTGCAGGGAGTCGCGGAGCGACGGGAGGAATCGATGTTGATGCTGGAATTCAGGGAACTAGCCTGGTGGTACTGGCTGGTCACGGCCGGACTGCTCACCGCGGGTGTGCTGGTCGATCCTCTCGGGCTGTTCCTCGCCGTGGGCCTGACGGTGATCAACCTGTTGCACTTCGCCATTCGCGAGCCGGGGTTGACCGCCTTCCCGGTGCAGGTGCGCTTCTTCTACCTGCTCCTACTGCTCATTGCGCTTCCCGAGCCCATGCGCTGGCTTTTCTGGATACCCATGATAGGCACCTGGGCGCAGGTCCTGGTGGGCTATTGCGCCATGGCGCGACTCGTTTCCCTGTTCCCCTGGAACCGGCAGGAGCGACTGACCGCGGGCCTCGTCTGGCGACGTTTCGTCTCGATGCCG
>NZ_JAWLBP010000096.1:0-3012 GCF_041687595.1 Guyparkeria sp.
GGTCTGCGACTGGTGCAATCCCTGACCTGTTTCCATTCCCTCCGTCCGCAGCCGCTCGATGCGCTCGCCGGAGCCGCCGCCGGAACGCGCATCGGCGGCCCCGGGTCACCGGGCTGCGGCAGAGGTCGAGGCACTCTCGGCCTCACCTTACCGGGCGCCCAGGCAGTACGGTAGACTTTCCTCCAGGGAACGCGGTGTGAGCCCGAGATCGGCGAAGGTGCCGGCACCGTGACCGACGACGTTATCCTCCTGCATCAGCAGTACCTGGTCCCGCGTCAATGGCGGATTGGGCAGGGACGTTGCCAGCACCGCCAGGGCCCGCCAGAGCAAAAAGGGGATCGGGATCAGCGGCCTGCGGCGTCCCAGGTACGCGAGGACCCGCTCGACCACCTCGCGATATCGGTAGACGCAGGCGCCGCCCAGTTCGAACAGGAATTGTTCGGAACCGGTGGCCCCGGTCCGCACGGCCACGGCCTGCGCCACGTCGTCGACCAGCACCGGCTGAAGACGGGTTTCGCCGCGGCCGAACAGGGGGATCACTGGCAGGCGCGAGAGGCGTACGAGGTTGCCGAGGAAGGCATCCCGGGGCCCGAACATCACGCTCGGGCGCACAATGATCGCCTTCCCGAAGGCCGCCCGCACGCTCTCCTCGCCGCCGGCGCGGGCGCGCACGTAGCCAGACGGCGAGGATGGGCTTGCGCCGATGCCGGAGATCAATACCAGCTGCCGGATCCCGGCCTCGCGCGACAGCCGAGCCACCCGGCCGGCGCCCTGCACATGGACGGCCTCGAAGGTGTCCTTGCCGCCGGATTCGACGTACAGACTCACCGCGTTCACGGCGCTGGTGGCATTCTCCAGCGCCCGGTTGACGCTGGCCGCATCGTGGATGTCGGCGGTCGCCAGTTCGATGACGTCACGGTCGCTCGCCCAGTCGGGGCGAACGGGGTGGCGTGCGGCGATGCGCACCGCCCTTCCCGAAGTCGCGAGCGCCCGGACGATGCGGCTGCCCAGAAATCCCGTGCCCCCGAAGACTGTGGTGACCTCGTGGCTCATCAGTGGGCTCCTGTTCCGCGTCGTGGCGTTTGGATTCTCGCCGGTTTTCGGCGGAACACGCCATGGGTATGTTTCCGCACGGCGCATGCTGCGCCCCGGGAGGCCTGAACAGGGCGATTCCGGCCTTTCGCGGAACCCGGGATCAGGTCCCGCATTCCGGCATTGTTCCGGGATTCGCGCTCGCAGGCGGCGCACCAGGGGTTTCTTCGGGCCCCTGGTGCCGGTGGATACCCAGACGGCACACGCGCCCCGGTGGCATCGGGCGGGTAGGCGGCCGACAGGCGCGCGGGCGTGATGAAACAGGCATTTTCCGTCCCTATACTCCTGGTGGATGGCCCGCCTGCGAGAAGGTCTCGGCACGCTTCTCCCGCGACCGGGTGCCTGCCGACGGCTTCGGCTTCGATACCCCACCGTTGCCGGGAGGAGCGAACATGGCAAACGCGGAAACCAACGATCGAAAAGACCGCGAGGCGAGCTACGACGTCATCGTGATCGGGGCGGGTTCGACTGGCACCAACGTGGCGTGGTACGCCCGTGACAACGACCTGTCGGTGGCGGTTGTCGAGAGCGAACTGGTCGGCGGGGAATGCTCGTACTGGGCCTGCATCCCCAGCAAGGTGCTCCTCGGCTCCTCCGCGGCCGTGGCGGCGGCGCGGCGCATTCCCGGTGCCGCCGCCGCCGTCAACGGCGAGCTCGATGTCGATGCGGTGTTCGCTCGGCGCACACAGTGGACCCACGGCTGGGACGATGAGGCCCAGGTGTCCTGGCTGAAGCGCATCGGGGCGGAGCTGTTTCGTGGCCGGGGTCAGCTTGCCGGCGAACGCCGCGTCGAGGTGGCGCTGGATGACGGCGGATCCAGGACGCTGACGGCATCGCGCGCGGTGGTCGTCGCCAGCGGTTCCCGCGCCAGCATTCCGCCGATCGACGGGCTCCGAGAGACGCGCGTTTGGGACAATCGCGGGGCGACGGCGGCCGAACGGGTTCCCGGCCGGCTCCTTGTGCTTGGCGGCGGTGCGGTCGGCGTCGAAATGGCCCAGGCGTACCGTCGGTTCGGTGCCGAGGTGACCATCGTCGAGAGGGCCGACCGGCTGCTCGGATCCTACGAGCCGGAGGTCAGCGAGGTGATGCGTGCGGTGCTCGAGGCCGATGGCGTCACCGTGCTTTCCGGGACCGCGGCCGCGTCGGTGGCGCGCAGGGAGGGCGATGAAGGCCCCGTTACGGTGAGCACCCAGGACGGCGAAGAACTGGCCGGTGACGAGCTCCTGGTAGCGATCGGTCGCACACCCAACACCGACGACCTCGGGCTCGAGACCGTCGGGCTGTCACCCGGCGGCCCGCTCGCAGTGGACAACCGGCTGCGGGTCACCGGCGTTGACGGCGGCTGGCTATACGCGGCCGGGGATGTCAACGGCCGGGTACTGCTAACGCACCAGGGCAAGTACCAGGCCCGGATCATCGGTGACGTGATCGCCGGGAAGGACGGGACGGCCTGGGCCGATCAGCGGGCGGTGCCACAGGTCCTGTTCACCGATCCGCCGGCCGCCTCCGTCGGCATGACGGAACAGCAGGCCCGCGACGCCGGTCGGGAGGTCAAGACCGTTGCCGCCGACCCGAATAGGGTCGCCGGTGGTGCGCTGCACGGACACGACCACGGCATGGCGAAGCTCGTGATCGATCAGGCCCGCCGCGTCGTCGTGGGTGCGAGCTTTGTCGGGCCCGATGCCGGCGAGATCCTGCACTCCGCCACTATCGCCATCGTCGGCGAGGTCCCGCTCGAGACCCTGTGGCACGCGGTTCCGGCCTATCCGACCACCAGCGAGGTGTGGCTGCGACTGCTCGAGGCCGATCGGGGGCTGTAGCCGGCGGCTGCCGGCTGCGCTTCAGGGCTGCCCGGCCCCGGACCGTTGCAGCCGGGCATCAAGCTGCCAGAACAGCAGCGCCCAGCCCAGGCCGAATGCC
>NZ_JAWLBP010000097.1:0-3006 GCF_041687595.1 Guyparkeria sp.
GGGTCGGGGGGCGCCCCTTCCGGGCTGGTGCCGATGGTATGCAGCAGAAAAAACCCGCCGGGCTTGAGGCAGCGGCGGGCGACTTGCATGTATTCATCGTAGTTGTGGCGACCGACGTGCTCGAACATCCCCACCGACACGATGTGGTCGAAGGGCTCGTCGATATCCCGGTAGTCCATCAGCCGGAACTCGACTGGAAGCTCCCCTCCCAGTGTCTCGCCATAGGCGGCCTGCTCCTTCGAGATCGTCAGCCCGACGCATTCGACACCGTAGTGCTCGGCCGCGTAGATCATGAAGCTGCCCCAGCCGCAGCCGATATCCAGCACGCGCTGACCGGGCTTGAGATCGAGCTTGCGACAGATCATGTCGAGCTTGTTCTCCTCTGCCTCGGCCAGGGTCTCCGCCCCGTCGCCCCAGAAGCCGCAGGTGTAGGTCATGCGCGGATCGAGCATGTCGCGGTAGAAGTCGTTGCCGAGATCGTAATGACGCTCGGCCACTTCCAAGCTGCGGGTGCGGGTCTGATGGTTGAAAAGACGGGCCTTCAGGGCATCCCAGAGGATCCGCGGCGATCGACCGACCTTTTCGGCCAATCCGGCGCGAAGCACCCGGTCGACGAATTCGTCGACCCGATCGATTTCCACCCATCCGGCCATGAAGGCTTCGCCCAACCCCAGGTTGCCCCAACCGAGGATGCGATCCATGGCGCGCGGATCCTTGATACGGAGGTCCCAGGGCCGATCGCCGTTGATCCGGATGTCCGCCTGGTCCAGCAGTTCCGCCAGGGTCGAGTCCAGGTTCACAGAAGACGGATTTTCCCGAACCTTGTCCATTTCCAGAGTCATGCGCTTGGCCATCCATCACCTCCCCTTCGATATTGACCGACGTGACGGCAATGTCGTCCGGCGCCCGCCTCGTGGTTGCGCCGGTGACCGCGTACCGTCCCATGGCGGTTGCAAACCGTTACTAGAACAAGCTAGTCCCACAAGTTGAAATTATCAACCAGTTGAATTGAATCAGTTTCATGGCAGTCACGCCTCTCGGCCCGAGGCCTCAAAGCAACTGGTCACGGACTACCGCGAACACCAGCGTGACACCCTCGGCCGAACCGCTGGCCGGGACGCCGCCATGGCCAGCAGGCATGGGGTTGCAAAAAAAACGGGCAAGGGCGAGTGGCACGATGCCACTTCAACCCTTGCCCGCTGGGAGCCGGCCCTAGAGGAGCCGGTCCGGACGCCGCCCCACGAGGGCGCGCTGAGTCGTGATCAGGCAGTGACCACGGGAATGTCCTTGAGCATCTGCAGTCCCTTGGTGGCCTCTTCCTGGTATTCCTCGATCTCGTTGAAGTTGAGGTACCGGTAGATCTCGCCGGACATGGTGGCCAGGTGTGCGACATGCTGCTGGTATTCCTCGACCGAAGGCAATTTGCCCAGGATCGCGGTCACCGCGGAGAGCTCGGCCGAACCAAGGTAGACGCGCGCGTCCTTGCCCATGCGGTTGGGGAAGTTGCGCGTCGAGGTCGACATCACCGTCGCGCCGTCAGCCACGCGTGCCTGGTTGCCCATGCACAGCGAACAGCCGGCCATCTCGATGCGGGCACCCGCGCGGCCGAAGATGTTGTAGTAACCCTCTTCGGAGAGCTGGTGCTGGTCCATGCGGGTCGGCGGCGCGATCCACAGGCGGGTCGGCACCGAGCCCCCGTGGGACTCGAGCACCTTGCCGGCCGCGCGGTAGTGGCCGATGTTGGTCATGCACGAACCGATGAACACTTCCTGGACCTCGTCGCCGGCGACTTCGGACAGCGGCTTGATGTCGTCCGGGTCGTTCGGGCAGGCGAGCAGCGGCTCGGTGATCTCGTCGAGATCGATCTCGATGATCTCGGCGTACTCGGCATCCGCGTCCGGCTCGAGCAGTTCGGGGTTGTCGAGCCATTCCTGCATCGCCTCGATGCGGCGACCCAGCGTGCGCTTGTCCTCGTATCCCTGGCTGATCATCCACTCGAGCAGGGTGATGTTGCTCTTGAGGAATTCCTTGATCGGCTCGGGGCCGAGGCGGACGGTGCAGCCGTTGGCCGAGCGCTCGGCCGAGGCGTCGGCGAACTCGAAGGCCTGTTCGACCTTGAGATCCGGCAGCCCCTCGATCTCGAGCACGCGACCGTTGAAGACGTTCGTCTTGCCCTTCTTCTCGACGGTCAGCTGGCCGTTCTGGATCGCCTTGTAGGGGATGGCGTTGACCAGATCACGCAGGGTGATGCCCGGCTGCATCTCGCCCTTGAAGCGCACCAGCACGGATTCCGGCATGTCCAGCGGCATCACGCCCAGCGCGGCGGCAAACGCCACCAGGCCGGAACCGGCCGGGAAGGAGATGCCCAGCGGGAAGCGGGTGTGCGAATCACCGCCGGTGCCGACGGTATCCGGCAGGATCATGCGGTTGAGCCAGGAGTGGATGACCCCGTCGCCGGCCCGCAGGGAAACGCCGCCGCGGGTGGAGATGAACTCCGGCAGCTCGTGCTGCAGGGCGATGTCCACCGGACGCGGGTAGGCGGCGGTGTGGCAGAACGACTGCATGACGAGATCCGCCGAGAACCCCAGGCAGGCCAGTTCCTTCAGCTCGTCGCGGGTCATCGCGCCGGTGGTGTCCTGGCTGCCGACGGTGGTCATCTTCGGCTCGCAGTAGGTGCCCGGGCGCACGCCCTCGACGCCGCAGGCCCGGCCGACCATCTTCTGCGCCAGCGTGAAGCCCTTGCCGGTGTCCGCCGGCTGCTCGGCGCGCAGGAATACGTCGGACGGCTCCATCTTGAGCGACTCGCGTGCCTTGCCGGTCAGCCCACGGCCGACGATCAGCGGGATACGGCCACCGGCGCGCACCTCGTCGGGCAGCGTGCTCGGGCGCATGTTGAAGGTGGTGACCACCTCGCCATTCTTGAGGATCTCGCCGGTGAACGGACGGATGGTGAGCACGTCGCCCGTCTCCATCTGGTCTACGTCGCACTCGATCGGGAAGGCGCCG
>NZ_JAWLBP010000098.1:0-2632 GCF_041687595.1 Guyparkeria sp.
AGGGAGAGCGACTGGCCGACGTAGATCTCGTCCGGTGCGGCGTAGATCTCGGCGGGCATGGTGAACAGCGCGCCCTCGAAACGCTCGGTGACCTTCTCGTTGAGATACCAGGCCCAGGCGGCCAGTAGCAGGGCCCCAATCAGGAAGCCCACGGCGACGAGCCGGAACACCCAGCCCTTCATCATCCGGCCGAAGGAGCGGCGCCCGCCACCGGTGCGCCCGGCCCCGCTGCGGCGAGCGCTCGCCCGGGCTGTCCCGGTCCTGCCAGCCGAACGGGGGCGACGCTTCGCCCCTGCCTTGCTTTTTGCCTTGCTACCCTTGCTGGATGCCACGTCGCGACCACACTGTTACAATTTTCAAATGATTCCGACCGCTTTCTGATGCGGTCGGAGCGCCAGTCTACCAGTCCCGGAAGACCGGCGGGAGGCACGGAAGTTCGACCTTTCGACTCCGGGACGGACAGGCATCACGACACGAGAATCATCACCGGGAGAAC
Organism: Guyparkeria sp.; assembly: GCF_041687595.1. Taxonomy (NCBI): domain Bacteria; kingdom Pseudomonadati; phylum Pseudomonadota; class Gammaproteobacteria; order Chromatiales; family Thioalkalibacteraceae; genus Guyparkeria; species Guyparkeria sp. The sequence goes on from NZ_JAWLBP010000098.1 coordinate 497, forward strand.
CCATGGGCGAGCAAAAACACGAGAGACTGGTCGAACGATTCAAGGCGAACCTGGCCTCCGCCGACCCCTCGCTGGAGCACCTGCAGACGCACATCTCCCACGTGTTCCTTACCGGCCCGTGGGCCTACAAGATCAAGAAGCCGATGAACTTCGGCTTCCTCGATTTCTCCAGCCTCGACCGCCGACGGCACTTCTGCCTCGAGGAACTGCGACTCAACGCCCGGCTGGCCCCGGACCTGTACGACGGCGTGCTGGGTCTGGATGCCGAGGGCCAGCTGATCGACGACCTGGAAGGCGCCGAGGAATACGTGATCCGCATGCAGCGCTTCGACCAGGCCGACCGGCTCGACAACGTCGCCGCCCGGATCGGCCTGGACGAAACCCTGGTCGACCGGATTGCCGACGGCATCGCCGACTTCCATTCGCGGGCCGCGGTAGCCGACCCCGCCTCCCGCTTCGGCGAACCCGAGACCGTCTGGGCGCCGATGGAGCAGAACCTCGAGCAGATCGCACCCTTCCTCGAGACCGAGGAAGACCGCGAACGACTCGCCCGTCTCGACGATCTCTCCCGGGCGGCCTTCGAGACCGTCCGCCCGGTGCTGGCCCGGCGCAAGCGCGAAGGTCATGTGCGCGAGTGCCACGGTGACATGCATCTGGCCAACATGGCGCTGCAGGAGAACGACGTCATCATCTTCGACGGCATCGAGTTCAACGACGACTTCCGCTGGACCGACACCGCGAACGACCTGGCCTTCGCCCTGATGGACCTGCACAAGCGGCGGCTAGTCGCCGCGGCCCGCCAATTGCTCAACCGTTATCTCGAGACCAGTGGCGACTACGAGGCGCTGCCCACCCTGCACTTCTACCAGGGCTATCGCGCCGCCGTGCGCGCGAAGATCGCCCTGCTCGGCCTGCGCGACGACATGCCGGAAGCCGAGCGCGAGGCAGCGTGGACAGACTTCCGCGACTACGTGGACCTGGCCTGCGCCTTCTTCGAGCCTAAGCAGGGCAAGATCTTCATCACGATGGGCGTGAGCGGCAGCGGCAAGTCGCTGGTCAGCGCGGAACTGGTGCTGGCACGCGGCGCGATCCGGGTCCGCTCGGACGCCGAGCGGCTGCGGATGTTCTCCGATCCGGCCGAGCGCTATGCCCCCTTTGCCACCGACCAGACCTACGCCCGCCTAGAGGAAATCGCCCGTCTGGGCGCGTCCGCCGGCTGGCCCATGGCCATGGATGCCACCTTCCTCGAGCGTGCCCGGCGCCAGCGCTTCGAGGCGCTTGCCGACGAGATCGGCGTGCCCTACACCATCCTGTTCATCGAGTGCGACAACGAGCAGCTGCTTGACTACCTGCGCGAACGCCAGGCACAGGGCAGCGACATCTCCGAGGCAGACGAGCAGGTCCTCGAACAGCAGTTGCAGAAGCTCGAGCCACTGACGCCCGACGAGGCGCAACATTGCGTGCGGCTAAAGTGCGACGCCCCCTTCGGCCCGCAGATCGCCGAACGTCTGGGTTGAGCCACGCCACGAAGTCGCCTCCGACCGCCGCGTCAGGTGGATACTGGCACGGCCGCTGACCCGGCTTTGGCGAGCGAGGCTCGCTTTCACCCCCGTGGCAACTTGCCTGCAAGCGAATCGAGCTTCCAGGCGCAAGCCCCGCCGTCGGCTTCATCCCGGATCAACCCGCCGACGACCTACTCCAACGGCTCGACCGTCGCCCCGCCACGAATGGCGTCGACCGCCAGTCGATACATGTCCATGTCCAGCGGAGACTCGTCGCCGCCTTCCAGCAACTCGGCCAACTCCTCCTCGGAACGCGCCGTGCCCAGATAGCGCCAGTGGTGAAACAGATGCCGTTCCTGCATGCCATCGCGCGCCTCTCGAATCGAGATCGCCCCAGGATAGGGCCAGGCCTGGAGCGCCAACGGCCCGAGGGCCTGCTTGAGGCGCAATCGATGGGCGAGCTCGGTTTCGCGCCCGACGCACAGGCCACCGCACTGCCCGATCTGGTGGGCAAAGCAGGCACGCCCCGCCCCCGTCTCCAGCCCGAGGTATTGCGGGCAGAGCCCGTGTTCCTTGGCCAGTTCCCTGAGGCGTTCGCTGGCCTTCATCCGTGAGCGGAAGACCCCGTGTGCGC
>NZ_JAWLBP010000099.1:0-2617 GCF_041687595.1 Guyparkeria sp.
CTGGCGGGTGGTGGTCGCGGCTCGTTCGCCAACCGCGTACTGGGTTTCGATGCCAGCACCCTGATCGTCGACGACCCGGTCAAGCGCGTCGACAACATGACCATGGCCTGGGGACTGGAGGCGCGGGTGCCCTTCCTCGACACGGGGCTGGTCGAGGCGGCCATGCGCGTGCCGGCGGAACACAAGCTGGCCCAGGGCGGCAAGGGCATCCTCAAGAGCATCGCACGCGGACGGATCCCGGATGCGGTGATCGACCGGCCCAAGGGCTACTTCCCGGTGCCGGCACTGAAGTTCGTCCGCGGCCCGTTCCTCGAGTTCATGCGCGAGATCCTCACCTCGGACACCGCTCGTGCCCGGGGCCTGTTCGAACCGGCCTACGTGGAGAAACTGCTCGCCGAGCCCGATCGGCACTTCACCCGCCTGCAGGGCGCGAAGATCTGGCACCTGGCCGTGTTCGAGCTGTGGCTGCAGGAACAGGGGATCGGCTGACGACGCCTCGCGGTGAACTTGCGCGGCGATGCGGTGTCTTCAAGGCAGTCGCCCGGTGCGCCGATGGCCGGGAAAATGCGCTAGAGTCCGAACAAAGGGATATCGACAGACTCATGGGAACGAGTACCGCTATGACCGAGGATTCACTCACCGTCCCTGACCCGCTCGTCTACCCGGAATGGGCCGGGGGCAAGGTCGACTGGTCGCTGGCCGCCGCCTCGCTGCGGGCCTCCATCAACGACACCACGGCCCGCCGCAGCACGCGACTGGCCGACATGCAGAACCAGGTGCAGGGTCTGATCCAGGTCGCGCGGCGCGAGAAGCTGCGCGTGCTGCTGGGTGTGCTCAATCGCATCGAGCAGGAAATCGAGCGCGAGCTGGAACAGGCCTCGGCCGACCTCTCGCGTCTGAGCCGCCTGGTCCGCTACCTCGAACGCCTTGCCCGCCACCTCGAGACCACCCCGGAGCCGACCCCGGAGGTCATTGCCCTGTACACCGGCAGCACCGAACTGCCCGAGGTGCTGGCCGACTCGTTGCGGCGCAACGGCTTCGGCGCCCATCCGATCGACCTGGAAAACCCCGATCCCGGGCTACTCGAGCATACCGGCATCCTCATCTACCTCGCCGGCGACGAGCCGGACCAGGACCACAAGTTCGAGAAGCTGACCGACCTGAAGAACCGCATGTCGGCCTGTGCACAGACCCTGATGATCAGCCGGCGCGACGACTTCGCCATGCGGGCCTCCGCCGTACGGGCCGGGATCGATCACGTCATCACCCACCCGATCGACTCGGCCCGACTCAACACCCTGCTCAGCGGCGCCCGGGTTACCGAGTGCGACGACGAGCAGATCACGGTGCTGCTGGTCGACGACATGGCGACCGCCGGCGCCTACTGGCGCAAGCAGTTCGCCCGCGCGAGCGTGCGCCTGCTGTTCGAGACCCGCCCGGAAGCGGCCTTCGAGACGGCACTGAACGAATTCCCCGACGTGATACTGCTCGACCTGTACATGCCGGAAATGGACGGCATGGATCTCGCGCGCATCTTCCGCGAGCACCCGCAGCTCTCCGACGTGCCGATCCTGTTCATGTCCACCGAGGAGCGCGACCAGTACCGCCTCGAGGCCAAGCTCAAGGGCGGCGACGACTTCCTGAACAAGTCGATCCCGGCCGAGGACCTCATCCGCATGGTGCGCTACCGGGCCCAGCGCTACCGCCAGGCCCGTGCCGAACGGATCACCGACTCGCTCACGGGACTGATGAACCACCGGGCGATCACCCAGATGGTGGACAACGAGCTCGATCGGTCCATCCGCCAGGAACAGCCCCTGTCGGTGGTGATGATCGACATCGACCACTTCAAACAGGTCAACGACACCTACGGCCACCCCACCGGCGACCGCGTGATCCGAGGCCTTTCCACCCTGCTCAACACCCGGCTGCGGAAGTACGACGGCGTCGGCCGCTACGGGGGCGAGGAGTTCATGGTGGTCTTGCCGGCCACCACGCCGGCCAACGCGGTCAAGCTGATCGACCGGCTGCGCACGCAATTCGCCGCCGAGCGCTTCGAAACCGACAACGGGGGCGAGATCAGCTGCCGGTTCAGCGCGGGTGTGGCCGGCTACCCGGCCCACGTGACGCCGCAGGAAATCATCAACGCCGCCGACGAGGCGCTCTATGCCGCCAAGCAGGCCGGCCGCAACCAGGTGACCACCCGCGATTCAGGGTGACCTTCGGGATCGAGCTTGCCAAATCGGTACGAATTTGGTCCCATATAAAGCCATTCGGCAACCCGCCGACTCACCGAATTTTTGTGGAGGCCATCACCCATGGATGCTCTCGAGCGCATTGACCAGTTCGTCAAGGAAAACCCGATCCTCATCTTCATGAAGGGGACCCCGCAGTTTCCGACCTGCGGCTTTTCCAGCCGCACCGCCGAGGCAATGAAGGCCTGCGGCGTACCGTTCGGCTACGTCAACGTCATGGCCGACCCGGAGATCATGCAGGCCCTGCCGAGCTACCAGGACTGGCCGACCTTCCCGCAGGTCTACGTCAACGGCGAGCTGATCGGCGGCGCGGACATCACCATCGAGATGTACGAGCGCGGCGAGCTCAAGCCGCTGTTCGA
>NZ_JAWLBP010000100.1:0-2538 GCF_041687595.1 Guyparkeria sp.
TTTCGCATCGACCTGTTCTACCGGCTGAACGTCTTTCCCATCCACCTGCCGGCTTTGCGAGAGCGCGACGGCGACGTGAAGCTGCTCGCCCGGCACTTCCTGCAGGTCGCCAGTCAGGAGTTCGATCGCAATGCCGCCTTCGAGACCGGCGTGCTCGACCGGCTGGCGGCCTACAACTGGCCCGGCAACATCCGCCAACTGGAGAACGTGATCAAGCGCGCGGTGCTGGTCGCGCAGAACGGGTGGATCACCGTGGCCGACATCGAGTTGATTCTCACCCATGAATCGCACGTCAGCGACCACCTCGAGGCGGGCGCCATGCCGGCCGCCGGTCAGCCGGTATCGAACGCAGGCTCGGGGATCGAGGGCGAGTCCGTGGCCCCGCCGAGCGGCATGGTCGGCCATGCGGCGCCTGTCGTGGCAGGGCGCGGCTATCGCTGGGTGCGTGAAGACGAGGCCGATGCGCTGATGCAGGCGTTGCGCGACACGGGCGGCAACAAGACCCAGGCGGCCGCCCGGCTGGGCATGACACCGCGGCAGTTCCGCTACCGCATGGACAAGCTGGGGTTGCGGCAGGAATGACAGGATGCCCTTCCTGCCGACTGACTTCCCCTCAGGTGGGAACCCGCCAGAATTTGACTACACTCAACGGAGAGTCCGGTGCGCCGGGCGCATTACGGTTTCAACCAGAGGGATATCCCATGAAACAAGTTGCTCGAGTCGTCACTCCGTTCGTGATTGCCTCGTTCACCATGGGCAGCATGCCGGCCATGGCCGCTCCGTCCGCGGTGATCAACGGGATGGTCACGACCCAGGAGGCGGTGAACGCCGACCAGGCCAGCGCCGACCGGGAACGAATCGCCGAGCTATTGGCCCGCGATGACGTGCGCAGTCAGTTGGTCGCCCAGGGCGTCGACCCCGCCGAGGTGGAGCAGCGTGTCGCGGCGCTGTCCGACGAAGAGGTTCACCAGATGAGTGAGCGTCTCGACCAGATGCCGGCCGGTGCCAATGCCGTGATCGGGGCCCTGTTCGCGGTCTTCGTCATCCTGCTGGTCACCGACCTGCTTGGCCTGACCAGCGTCTATCCGTTCACCCGCTGACCGCGAGTTTCGCCGCGATCGGGACAACCACCTGTTTGCCGAAGGCCCGGCAGATTCGGGCCCTGGGCGACTGTGGAATGCCCGATCCGCCACGCGGGTTTTTGCTCAAACCAGAGGAAACTGTGATGAAACGAGTCGCTCGAGTCGTCAGTCCGTTCGTGATTGCCTCGTTCACCGTGGGCAGCATGCCGGCAATGGCAGCCCCCTCTTCGGTGATCAACGGGATGGTCACGACCCAGGAAGCGGTGAACGCCGACCAGGCCAGTGCCGATCGTGAACGAATCACCGAGTTGCTGGCCCGCGATGACGTGCGCAGCCAGCTGGTTGCCCAAGGCGTCGACCCCGCCGAGGTGGAGCAGCGCGTCGCGGCGCTGTCAGACGAGGAGGTGCGTCAGATGAGCGAGCGCCTCGACCAGTTGCCCGCTGGCGCGAACAGTGTGGTCGGTGTGTTGCTTGCCGTGTTCATCATCCTGCTGGTCACCGACCTGCTGGGCCTGACTCATGTCTTTCCGTTCACCCGCTGATAGCGGGACATCGTGAACATGCGAAACCGCAGCATTCAAGGCGCCCGCTGGTCGGGCGCTTTTCTCTTTCTGGCGATGGCTACGCTGCTCGGCGGCTGCGCTACCACGCCCCCGTTGTCCGAGACGACCCGGTCGGCGGTGCCCGAACGACAGGTGCTGGAGGACGTGCCCTTCCACGGACAGCGCGACTACCAGTGCGGACCCGCGGTACTCGCCATGGTGTTGAACCACGCGGGGCAGCCGGCCAGCGTCGACGAGCTGATCCCCCAGGTCTTCCTGCCCGGTCGCGAGGGCAGCGTTCAGCCGGAAATGCTGGCCACCGTGCGTCGCCATGGGCTGATCCCCTTCGTGATACCCGGCACGATGGATGCGCTCCTGCAGGAGGCTGCCGCGGATCGGCCGGTGGCCGTGCTGCAGAACCTGTCCTTGCCGTGGTGGCCGGCCTGGCACTACGCGGTGGTGATCGGCTACGACCTCGACGAGGAGCGCCTGGTGCTTCACAGCGGCGAGACCCCGCGCATGGAAACGGGGATGGGGCGCTTCGATAACACCTGGGCGCGTTCGGGTCGCTGGGCCTTCGTCGCGCTTCCCCCGGGCGAATTGCCGGCCTCGCCGGTCGGACGCGAGACCGCGAAGGCCATCTCGGCATTCGAGTCGGTGCAGGGGGCCGAGACGTCGGTGCCCGCGTGGCGGGCATTGGCGGACCGTGAGCCCGGACTTGCCCTGGCCCAGTTCGGGCTCGGCAATGCGCTGGCCGCCACCGGCGAGCGCCGTGATGCTGCCCGAGCCTTCCGCCGTGCAGTGGAGGCAGACCCGGAGTTCGCGGCCGCCTGGCTCAACCTGGGGCTGGTGCTGCGCTCGCTCGACCGGACCGATCAAGCCAACGATGCCCTGCGTCGGGCCGCCGAGATCCC
>NZ_JAWLBP010000101.1:0-2522 GCF_041687595.1 Guyparkeria sp.
GGGCTTCACCCTGATCGAGCTGATGATCGTGGTCGCGATCATCGGCATCCTCGCGGCGATCGCCTACCCGGCCTATACCAACCACGTGGTCAAGACCAAGCGCGCCGCCGCGGCGGCCTGCCTTTCCGAGCAGGCCAACTACATGGAGCGGTTCTACACGACCAACATGCGCTACGACGTTGATGCCGGGAGTGACGCGAATCCGTTATCTCTTGACGAGGGGGAAGCGGGTCGGCTCGAACTCGGCTGTATGTCTGACAACGAGACCGGTGCCGACTACAGCTACAGCGTGACGAACCTGGACCGCTCCACGTTCACGGTGGAGGCTCAGCCGACCGGCGCCCAGGCGAGTCGCGACGACTGTGGCACGCTCACCCTCGACCAGGCCGGGACTCGTGGCGTGACCGGGGGCGGTACCGTGGAGCAGTGCTGGTAACGCGGTCGGCCTGACCGCGTCGATGTCAGGTGCGGGCACAGGACGCGCCCGCACGATCCTTGTCTGCAAGGGACGGAGGTGGTCATGCTCAAGGAAGAGCGACCGGCCCGCCGCCGGGCCGGATTCTCCCGTGGCCATGCCGGTTCGTGGCATGGCGCGGCCGGCGGGTTCTCGCTGATCGAGCTGATGGTGGCCGTAACGGTGGCCGCCGTGCTGCTCGCGATCGCCATTCCGGCATTTTCCTCGATGATGGCCCGCAACCAGCTGGCCGCGGCCAGCAACGACCTGCGTGGCGCGCTCATGTCCGCCCGCCAGGCCGCGGTGATGCAGGGGCGGCCCGTCTCACTCTGTGCCGGTACGCCCGAAACCGGTTGCAGTGGCGACTGGTCCCGCGGCGAGTGGCTCGTGTTTCACGATGCGGATCACGACGGCGACTTGGGGGCTGACGAAAAGCTGGTCCGTCATGGCCAGGCGGTCGGAGGCGGCGGGGCCGTGGTGATCGACGGCAACGGTCCGCTCAGGACGGCCCTGGTCTATGTGCCCCTGGGGCACGCCGAGCGTGTCAGCGGTGCCTTCGGTGCAGGAAGGCTGCGGGTCTGCGTGCCGCGGGACATCTCTCCCAATGCCAACGAACTGGTCATCTCGATAAGCGGGCGCGTGCGACGCCAATCGCTGGATTTCGACGGCGAGTGCCCGGCGCTGTAGCGGCATCGGGTGGGCGCAGACTGGCGGCAAGTCGTCGTTTTCCCGGGGCGGTTGCCTGTTACAATCAGCGGTTTGCAGCCCCACAACCGAATTGAAACGCCGTGACCGATTACAAGTCGACGCTGAACCTTCCCAAGACCGATTTCCCGATGCGCGGCAACCTGCCGAAGCGCGAGCCCGAGCGGCTGGCGCAGTGGCGGGAGCGGGATCTCTACCGCGCGGTGCGCGAGCATGCCGCCGGGCGGCCGAAGTTCGTGCTGCACGACGGCCCGCCGTATGCCAACGGTGACATCCATATCGGGCACGCGGTCAACAAGATCCTCAAGGACATCATCAACAAGACTCGGTTGCTGGAGGGCTTCGACACGCCCTACGTGCCGGGCTGGGACTGCCACGGTCTGCCGATCGAGCTGGTGGTCGAGCGCGAGCACGGCAAGCCGGGCGTCAAGCTCGACGAGCGCGCCTTCCGCCAGGCCTGCCGCGACTACGCGGCCAGCCAGATCGAGCGACAAAAGCAGGACTTCATCCGCCTGGGCGTGATGGGCGACTGGGACAACCCCTACCGCTCGATGGACTTCGCCTTCGAGGCCGACACGCTGCGGGCGCTGGCCGGTATCATCGAGCGTGGCCATCTGCACCGTGGCGAGAAGCCGGTGCACTGGTGCGTGGACTGCGGCTCGGCGCTGGCCGAGGCCGAGGTGGAGTACCAGGACAAGACCAGCGACCAGGTCGACGTGGCCTTCGCCGCGGTCGACCCGGCGGCGATCAGCCGCGCCTTCGGCGTGGAAGACGAAGCGCCGGTGGACCTGGTCATCTGGACCACCACCCCCTGGACGCTGCCGGCCAACCAGGCCGTGGCGGTCAACGCCGAGTTGACCTACCAGCTGATCGAGATCGACGGCCGTCGCATCGTTCTGGCCGAAGGGCTGGCCGAGGACGCGCTGGCCCGGATGGGTGTCGAGTCGCCGCGCGTCCTGGGTGAATGCAGTGGTGCCGCCCTGGAAGGCCAGGAGCTGGCGCACCCGTTCCTCGAGCGCCGCGTGCCGGTGATCCTCGGCGAGCACGTCACGCTCGATGCCGGCACGGGGCTGGTGCACACGGCCCCCGCCCACGGCGAGGAGGACTTCGCGGTCGGCAAGCGCTACCACCTGCCCGTGGACAACCCGGTCGACGGCGAGGGGCGCTTTTTCGCCGACACGTCGTTGGTCGGCGGAATGGATCTCAAGGCGGGTGGCCGCGCCATCCTCGAGCGGCTCGAAGCCGACGGCCGCCTGCTGGCGCACTCGAAGTTCGAGCACAGCTACCCGCACTGCTGGCGGCACAAGACGCCGCTGATCTTCCGCGCCACGCACCAGTGGTTCATCTCGATGACCCAGCAGCA